>JAAYAO010000262.1 GCA_012719335.1 Propionibacterium sp.
CCGTCCCGCAACCCGACACCGGAATCACCACCGCAGCCAAACTGGAGGTGGCCGACGCCGAGATCGTCTGGGCCGACTCCGCGGAAGAGGTCGACCGGCACATCCGCGGCTACTCACCCGCCCCGGGAGCCTGGACCACCCTGCCCGCCGAACTGGGTGGCGAACGACTCAAGGTGCTGCGCTGTCGGATCGTCGAGGGTGGCGGTGATCCCGGCGCGGTCACGGTCACCAAACGTGCGGTCACCGTCGCGTGTGGTGCCGGTGCCCTGGAACTGGTGGAGGTGCAGGCGCACGGCAAGAAGCCGATGCGGGCCGCGGACTGGGCCCGGGGCCTGCGCATCGACCGACCGTGGACGTTCGGCGGATGAGCCGCTCGCAGCACCGGGGCGGGCGGGCACGTCGCCCCCGACGCCGGCCGGTCGACCCGGCCCGCCGGGTCGCCTACGACGCTCTGCGGGCCGTGCACGCCGACGAGGCCTACGCCAACCTGGTGTTGGCCGACCTGCTCCGGGAACGGCGGATCACCGGCCGCGACGCCGGGTTCGCCACCGAGCTGTTGCACGGCACCTGTCGGGCGGAGGGCACCTACGACCGGATCATCGAGGCCGCCTCGGGCCGTCCGCTCTCCGGCCTGCAACCGGCGGTGCTGGACGTGCTCCGGCTCGGCACCCATCAGGTGTTGGCGATGCGGGTGCCGGTGCACGCCGCAGTGGATGCCTCGGTCGATCTGGCCGCCGCCGCGGTCGGCGAACGGGTCACCGGCCTGGTCAATGCGATTTTGCGCCGGGTCGCGGCCCACGACCGGGACGGCTGGAACACCCGGCTCACCGAGGGCCTGTCCGACAGGGACACCTTGGTCGTCGAACACGATCACCCCCGCTGGATCGTGGACGCCTTCGCCGACGCACTGGCAGCCGCCGATGGTTTCGACACGGAGCCGCACGCGGCTCCTGCTCAACCGACGTCGGCGGACGATGGCCCAGTGAGCTCGTCACAACCATCGGCGGACGATGGCCCAGTGAGCTCGTCACAACCATCGGCGGACGATGGCCGGTTGAGCTTGTCGAAACCAGTGAGCCCGCTCACCGCCGAACTCTCCGCTTTGCTGGCGGGCGACAACCAGCCCCCGCGTCCGACCCTGGTGGTGCGCCCCGGGCTGAGCACCCGGGACGAACTGGTCGCCGCGTCCGGTGGTGAGCCCACGTCGCTGTCCCCGTTCGGGGTGCGTGCCGACGGTTACCCGGGAGACCTGGATCTGATCCGCACCGGCCGGGCCGGGGTGCAGGACGAGGGGTCCCAACTGGTGGCGATGGCCCTGGCCGCGGTGCCCGCCCCGTCCGGGCCGTGGCTGGATCTGTGTGCCGGGCCGGGTGGCAAATCCGCGCTGTTGCAGGGTTTGGCCGGCGAGCAGCACAGTTGGGTGCTCGCTGCCGAACTGCAACACCACCGGGCTGCGTTGGTGGCGCGAGCGCTGCGGGCCTACCCGGGGTTGCCCCCGGTGATCACCGCCGACGGCACCCGACCGGCGTGGCGAGACGGCGCGTTCGCCCGGGTGCTCGCCGACGTGCCGTGCACCGGGCTGGGATCCCTGCGGCGACGACCCGAATCACGGTGGCGGCGCACCAGCGACGTGCTGGGCGAGCTGACAGCTCTGCAACGCACCCTGCTGCACCGTGCCCTGGACGCCGCTTGCCCGGCATCACCGGACACGCCGGGGGGAGTGGTCGGCTATGTCACCTGTTCGCCACACCCGGCCGAAACCGACGAAGTGGTGGCCGCGGTGTTGGCCGAACGAGACGACGTCACCCCGTTGGACGCCCCGGCCGCACTCGGTGACATCGCCGGGGTCCGCCGCCGCGAGATTGCCCCCGGTGCCTGGTCGGCCCAACTGTGGCCGCACCGCCACGGCACCGACGCGATGTATCTCGCCCTGCTGCGCCGCAGCTGACCTTCGGTTCAGCCGGCCCGGTCGACCGTGAGGATCTGTTCGCTGCGGCCGAAGGGCCCGTGCACGTCGTGCAATACGGCGGAGGTGATGCCGACACCGGTGGGGCCGATGTTGTTGGTGACGTCCAGGCCCAGCCATTCGCCGGTGGGTTGGCGCAGCAGGTGGATGGTCAGGTCGATGTTGGGGAAGGTCCACTCCCGCGGCGGCAGCAGGGGCGCGACCCCGTTGGCGGTATCGGCGAGCATCAGCAGGGCGGCGGTCGGGTGCACCGGTTCGCCGTCGACCAGGGTGGTGTCGGTGCGCAGCCAACTCCAGCCGCGTCCGGGTTGTTTGCCGGGTTCACTGACGACCTGCAGTGAGCGGATGAAACCGCCGTCCCACTTGTTGTAGAGGTCTTCGGGTTCGCCGTGCGCATGAGGCAGCTCGCGACTGTCGAAATGGGCCATGTCCTCGGTGTCACGGTCGGCCAGGAACCAGGCGGACGCCTGCACCGCGGCGCGTCCGTCGATCACCGCGGTCGCCCGGGTGAGTTCGATGCTGCGCCCCGGACGGATGGTCTCGACCACGATGTGGGTCGGCAGGGCCCGCATCACCCCGAGAATCTCGAACGTCACCCGGGCCAACTGCAACTCGGCGCGGGGCTCGTGGCGCAGCAAACAGTGCACCAACAAACCACTCACCGGCGACATGTGCTGTTCGTCGGGCCGCCAGGCCCCCTGGGCCCGTAGAGTCGGTTCGTACCAGCCATCACCGAGGGCGGTGTAATAGAAATCTGCCATGATCGGCAGTCTAGAGTTCGCCTCACTTGAATGACGTGGCACAATGACGGAAGGCCCGCCTCTTGACAACAGGTCTGGTGGCGGCTGCCCGTAAACAGTTCGCAGCCGAGAGGTACTTTGTGTCAGCACTCTCCGAAGACCGCCGCAAGTCCGCCACCGCCGAGGCGGAGGCCGCCCCTGCCAAGAGCACGCGCAGCCGCAGCACCACCGCGAAGGCACCTGCGTCGGGCACCGCCAAGAAGGCTCCGGCACGACGCACCACGGCAAAGTCGAACAGCGTTCCCGCGAAGGAGGCGGCCGAGGAGACCAAACCCGCCACCACCCGCCGGGCGACGAAGTCGACCACCGCCAACAAGACCACCGCGGCGAAGAAGACCACGGCCAAGAAGGCGCCCGCCGAGGCGACCCCGGCCGAGGCCACCGAGGAGAAGCCGAAGACCACCCGGCGACGCAGCACCACTGCGAAGTCGACGACCTCGAAGACCGCCGGCACCAAGACCACCACGGCCAAGACCACGGCGAAGCGCACCACCAAGAAGGCCGAGGACGAGGCTCCGTTGATTCCCGCCGGGGCCGAGGTCAAGGCCACCCTGGAGGGCAACGACGTGGTGTTGACCGTCGGGGGCAAGAAGCGCAGCCTCGACGACGTCGACGAGAAGGACTTCAAGCCCGAGGCCGAGGCCAAGCTGGAGAAGGAACTCACCGAGGAGCAGGGCTTCTCCCTCTCCGACGCCGACGACGCCGACGAACCCGAACAGCAGGTGATGGCCGCCGGCGCGACCGCCGACCCGGTCAAGGACTACCTGAAGCAGATCGGCAAGGTTGCGCTGCTGAACGCCGAGCAGGAGGTCGAACTGGCCAAGCGCATCGAAGCCGGCCTCTTCGCCGATGAACAACTCAACGACGAGGTCGGTTCGGTCGCCGAGAAGGACCGCGAAGACTTCGAATGGATCGCCGAGGACGGCCGCAAGGCCAAGAACCACCTGTTGGAGGCCAACCTCCGGTTGGTGGTTTCCCTGGCCAAGCGGTACACCGGGCGCGGCATGCTGTTCCTGGACCTGATCCAAGAGGGCAATCTGGGCCTGATTCGCGCGGTGGAGAAGTTCGACTACACCAAGGGCTTCAAGTTCTC
>JAAYAO010000030.1 GCA_012719335.1 Propionibacterium sp.
GACCAGCCGGTCGGGCACGCCGAACTTCGCCCCGACGGGGATGCGGTGGTCGATGACTGGCAGGGCTTCGTGGTGCCACCGTGCCCCTATTGCGACGGGGTGCTCAAACCCGACGTGGTGTTCTTCGGCGAACCGGTGCCCGCCGACCGGGTGCGCACCGCCCTCGACTGGGTATCGCGGGCCGACTGCCTGCTGGTGGTGGGCTCCCCGTTGACGGTGATGAGCGGCCTGCGGTTCGTGCGTCGGGCCGCCGCGGCCGACACCCCGGTGGTGATCGTCAACCGGGGCCGCACCCGCGGTGACGACCTGGCCAAGGTCACCATCGACGCAGACGCCTCCGACACCCTGCAATTCCTGCTCTGAACTGTCACTCCCCGGCCCCGGCCCGCCCCCTGCGCTGCTGCAAACCGCCTTCTTTCGGGTCGATATCCGAAATAACGGGTCGAAGGCCCGCATGGAGGCGGTTTTCAGCAGGCGGCTCCCGGGCCCGGCGCCAGTGAACCCGGAGGCGGCCATCCATGTCACCGGGTTCACCCCACTGGTTCACCTGGCGTTCACCGGATCGAGGAATTGGGCGCCCGCGGGTTTGCTATGCATGCGGCCATGAGATTGCGCGCGATGTTGCTGGGCCTGCTGGGCTTGGCCATGGTGGTCACTGCCGGGTGCACCACGACCGACCCCAACAAGACCCTGCACATCGTCGCCGGCTCCGAGCAGCGAGCGGTGCTGGAGCAGGTCGTCGAACCGTGGTGTGACGACAACGGCTATACCTGCACCTGGGATCTGAAGGGTTCGGTCGACCAGGCCCGGTTGCTGCAGACCGGCGCCACCGAGTACGACGCCTACTGGTTCGCCAGCTCGGTGTTCAGCCAACTGGGCAACGAACAGAACCAGTTGACCAGCGTGCAACCCATGTTCGTCACCCCGATCGTGTTCGCGGGGTGGAAGTCGGAGATGGAACGCCTCGGCTTCGTCGACAACCCCGACGTGGGGGTCGAGGAGATCCTGGCCGCGGTGGAGGAACACCGCACCACGGTGTGGACCACCAACCCCACCCAGTCGAACTCCGGCGCGACCGTACTGTTCAGCTTTCTGAACCACTTCGCCGGCAACGGCCCCGGCCAGCCGCTGACCATGGAACAACTCGACTCCGAACCGGTCGACACCGGCATCAAACGGTTCATCCAGGCGATGGACCGCACCCCGCCCTCCACCGGCACGATGATGGACGAATGCCTCGAGGCCACCGACCGGTGCAAGACGCTGTTCACCTACGAGGAACTGGTGATCGAGTACAACCAGCACCTGGTCGCCG
Organism: Propionibacterium sp.; assembly: GCA_012719335.1. Taxonomy (GTDB): domain Bacteria; phylum Actinomycetota; class Actinomycetes; order Propionibacteriales; family Propionibacteriaceae; genus JAAYAO01. The sequence continues at coordinate 1,316 of JAAYAO010000030.1, forward strand.
AGGGCAAGGAGCCGTTGTACGCGGTGTACCCGATCGGCTCCCTGGCGATCAGCGACGCCCCGCTCGGTTTCTACGACCGCGGCGGGGAATCCGGTGCCGCCAAGCGCGAGATCTTCGACGAGTTGCAGGGCTACCTGCTCAACGACCCCGACGCCCAGCAGAAGCTGCGCGATCTGGGCCGGCGGCCGATCGATGCGATCGGGCTGACCCTGGACGACCCCGACCACGCGGTGTTCAACCCCGAGTGGGGCATCAAGACCGACATCCGCGAGCAGGCCATCACCTACCCGTCCTCGGAGGTGATCGAGGCGGCGCTGGAGCACTACCACATGCGTTATCGCAAGCCCACGAACACGGTGTACTGCCTGGACGCATCCGGTTCGATGGCCGGTGAGGGCTGGGAAGGTGTGCAGGACGCCGCCGCCCAACTCTTCGACACCGAACTGGCCCGCAGAAACCTGCTGCAGACCGCCCCGGAGGACAGCACCTCGGTGGGGGTCTTCAACAGTGGCGTGGCCGACTTCTGGACCGTGGAGGGCAACGACCCCGACAAGCTGCGCGAGTTGCAGCACTCGGTGCAGGGGTGGGACCCCGGCGGCGGCACCGACCTGTACAGCTGCCTGATCAAGGCGGCCGACGTCCTGGAGGACGAGGACCGCAAGCGTCTGATCGTGTTGATGTCGGACGGCAAGTCCAAGGACGGGCTGAAGGGTGAGGCGCTCGAACGGCTGCGCGGCCTGGACGCTCCGGTGATCGCGATCGCCTTCGCTGACGCCGACCCGCAGCAGTTGGAGGAGATCGCCGACGCCACCGGTGGGGCCTATGTCGAATCGGCCGACCTGGTGGAGGCCCTCCGCAAGGCAACCGGGTACAAGTGATCCGTCGATACTCCGCCCCGCTGTCACTGGCCGCCGCCGTACTGGTGTTCGTCGGCCTGTTCATCGGGCTGGCCGGGGCCGAGGTGCTGCTGCGCCTGGCCCTGCCCGCGGTGCTGGCCGCCGGGGCCGCGATCGGGGTGCGGGTGATGACCCGCCCGTCGCGTCCGGAACTGATCGCCCAGGAATACCGCGACAATGCCCTGGACAAGGTGCACGAGGCGCGCGACCTGGTGCGCAGCCTGTCCGCTGCGGCGATCAAGGTGCACAACCAGAAGATGCGGGCGGCGATCGACCAGTCGGTGCGCACCGTGCCCGAGTTGTTGCGGCGGGTCGAGCAGCAATCACCCGACACCCTCTACTCCTCGGCCGGCCAGGTGGGTTTGCACCTGGAGAGCCTGGTCGGGGTGGTGGAGAAGTACGCCGACATCGAGAAGCACCCCACGTACTACGCGAACCCCGGGGAACTGTTGGCCTCCGGTGAGGCCGCGGCCGAACGGTTCGCCGAGTTCACCCTCGAATCGATCCGGCTGATCAACCACGGCGACCTGGCCGAATACCAAGCGAACCTGGACACGGTGACCCCACCGTCGATGCCGGGACTGGAGGACCGACGATGAAGAGCAAGGGCGGTTTCGTCCTCGGGCTGGTGATTGTGCTGGCCGTGTTGGTGGGCGGGGCATACGCGATCATTCGCGTGCAGAGCACCCCCGAGGTGGCCACGATCAAGTGCGTCGGCGGCTCGGAGAAAACCCAGTTGATGGCCGATCCGGACATCAAGGAGATCCTGGCCGACAAGTACCAGCTCACCGTCGAATGGAAGCCACAGGGCTCCTACGACCAGGTGTTGCAGTCGGCCGAGCAGATCGAGGCGCAGGGCTACGACTGCCTGTGGCCGTCCAGTGCCTCGGCGCAGAACGTCTTCGAGAGCACCCATAGCGGGGAGTTCCCCGACTACCGGGCGCTGACGGTGTTGCAGTCGCCGGAGGTCATCTACTCCGGCCCGCAGGCCACCGACGCGTTGGTGCGGGCCGGTCTGGTGCGGGAGCAGGACGCCCACTACGTGGCCGACCTGAAGACCCTGCTACTGGACCACATCGTTGCCGGGGACACCTGGCAGAACCTGCAGGCCGGCAGCCTGCAGGGGCCGATGAACATCTCGTCGACCGACCCGGCCCGCTCCAACTCCGGATTCACGATGGCTCAGTTGCAGTTGACGATCGTGGCCA
>JAAYAO010000263.1 GCA_012719335.1 Propionibacterium sp.
CGGTAGCCGGCGATGTTGGCCATCGAGCTCAGCACGTCCAGGCTCTGGGCCCGCGAAATGCGCGGCACCGCGTCCAGAGCGAGACCGGTGACCCCCTGGTCGGCGAGCTGGTCGACCAGCTCCGGGTTCTCCGCCGGCGCCATGGTGGCGGCGATGGTGGCCCCGGGTCGCAGTCGGGCGACTTCCTCGGGGGTGGGCCCATCGGTCTTGAGCACGATCTCGCTGCCCCAGACCTCGTCGCTGTTCACCACCTGCGCGCCGGCGTCGGCGTAGGCCTGATCGGGGAAGTCGGCGCGGGCGCCGGCTCCCGATTCGATGAACACCTGGTAGCCCAGTTTGGTGAGCTGGGTGACGGTTGCCGGGGTGGCTGCCACTCGGGTTTCGGTGGCGCGGGCCTCGGCGGGAACCCCGATGCGCACTGGTCATTCCTCCTTGCGTCGGTCGTCGTCGAGACTATCGAATCCCCACCGGGCAACGACTACCAGCCACCGTGGTGGTCATCTGCTTGGTGGCGCACCCCGGGCTCGCCTAGGGTGACGCCATGAAGGTCAAGGATGCGGTGGAAGTACGAACGGCGCCCCTGGTGGCGGTCGGGCTGATCGGTGGTTACCTGACCGCCCGCGAATCGGGGGTACGTCCCCTCGGTGGGGTGTTGCTGGGTGCGGCCGGGGTGTGGTCGTGGCGGACCTGGATGGAGAAGGGCGGCATCGGCAAGGCCGGCATCCTGGCCCTGCTGTACCTGGGCGGGTTCGGCTTGTCGCACCCCCTGGCGAAGAAGATCGGCGCCTGGCCGGCGGTGCTCGGCGTGACCGCCGTCTCGTCCGCGGCCGCCCACCTGATGATCGACCGCGAAGACTGAACCGTGCCGGGCCGGTGCCGTGATGAGCGGGGCAATGCGCTCTCGGTGCTCGTCGTGTTGTTGGTGCCGGCCCTGATTCTGATGATCGGGCTGGTGGTCGACGGTGGCGGTCGGCTGACCGCCGAACGACGAGCCGAGTCGGTGGCCGCCGATGCCGCCCGGGCCGGAACCGATGCCCTGGTGCGCGGCGGGCAACCCGCTGCCCGGGCCGCGGCCGACCAGCACCTGCGCGCAGTGGGGGTGGACGGCACGGTGCAGATCGGTGATGGGTGGATCACGGTGCACACCACCGTCGATCACCGCACGGTCTTCCTGTCCCTGATCGGGGTGGACGAGTTGTCCGGGCACGGGTCGGCCCGGGCGAGGCTGATGCCGGTCGCTCCCTAACGGGCCGGGGGACGGTTGTCGGCCAGCAGCACCACCAACTCGTCCAGCACCCGTTCGGCATCGGGGCCCTCGGCCGAGATCACCACCGGGTCGCCGTAGCGCACCCCCAGGCGCATCACCTGGAGAATGTCGGTGGCCGGTACCGGACGTTCGCCGGGGCGGCCGATGCGTACCGCCGGAGTCGCCTCGGTGACGGCGTCGACCAACGCCCACGCCGGGCCGGCGTGCAGCCCATCGGGGTGGCCGAAGGTCACGGTGCGGTGAAACACAGTGGAATTATAGGCGACATGGTGGGTTCTGCTTGGACTCCGTACACCCTTTTGGGTGAGGCTGTGCGGTGTGTTGCGCAGAACCCGAAGGGCTCTGGTCGTACTGGCGGCCCTGGTCCTGACCGGATGCGCGGTCGCGGCCCCGCCCACCGGGGCGGTCGAGCCGCCGCTGAGGTCCACCGAGAGCGAGCGGGGAACCCCCGCCGCCGGATCGACCGGAACACCTTCACCGACCCCGTCGGCCGACCCGACCCCGACACCGTCGCCGCCCACCCCAACGCCGACGTCCACTCCGACGCCCACCCCGGATCCGACCGAACGAGTGGCGGGGGCCAATCACAACCGGGGCGCCGCTGAGTACGTGTACTCCACCGCCCTGGTGCAGACCTGGCTGAACCAACCCGGGACGGCCGCCGAATACCCCGGGGTTCGGATCGCCTTCCTGACCTTCGACGACGGGCCGAGTGAGACGACCGAGGTGATTCTGGATGTGCTC
>JAAYAO010000264.1 GCA_012719335.1 Propionibacterium sp.
AACGACCCTGCCGCTGGTCGGCGGAGGCTTGCGAGACGGGCTCGATCGGAAGCCGCTGGGTGCGAGATCGGGCCGAGTAGCGGCTGATCCGGGCGGTGCCGACGTCGACCACCGAACGGATGCCGGGGACGGTCAGCGAAGTTTCGGCGACGTTGGTGGCGACCACGATCCGTTGCCCGGGATGCGGGGCGAAGATGCGTTGTTGTTCGGCCGCCGACAGCCGGGCGAACAACGGCACCACCTCGACGTCCCAGCGTTGGGCGTTGATCGCCTCCATCGCGTCACGGATCTCGCGCTCACCGGAGCAGAACACCAGCACGTCGCCGCGTTCGGTGCGGCGCAGTTCGGTGAGCGCGTCGATGATGCCGTCGGTCTGGTCGCGGTCGTCCAGGGGCCGGTAGCGGATCTCCACCGGGTAGCTGCGTCCGGCCACCTCGATCACCGGGGCGTCGTCGAAGTGTTCGGCGAACCGGGCGGTGTCGATCGTGGCCGAGGTGATCAGCACCTTCAGGTCGGGCCGGCGCGGCAGGAGTTGTTTCAGGTAGCCGAGCAGGAAGTCGATGTTCAGGCTACGCTCGTGGGCCTCGTCGATGATGATCGTGTCGTAGCGGCGCAGGTCGCGGTCGTGGCTGATCTCGGCCAGCAGCACCCCGTCGGTCATCAGTTTCAACCGGGTGTCGCGGCCGGTGTGCCGGGTGAACCGCACCTGGTACCCGACCAGGTCACCCAGTTCGGAGTCGAGTTCGGACGCGATCCGGGTGGCCACGCTGCGCGCGGCGATCCGGCGCGGCTGGGTGTGCCTGATCGCGGTGCGCCCCAGTTGCAGGCAGATCTTCGGCAACTGGGTGGTCTTGCCCGAACCGGTTTCGCCGGCCACCACGACCACCTGGTGGTCGCGGATGGCTGCGGCGATGTCGTCGACCCATGCCGTGATCGGCAGGTCGGGGTCGTACTCGATGCGTGGTGCGGCGTCCACTCAGTGCTTGTGCGGACGCACCAGCGCCAGCGGGCAGTTCGAGTGCGCCATCAGCGCGCGCACCACCGCGCCGACCCCGAAGCCGGCGATGGTGTGCACCCCGACGTACAGCAGGTCGAGTTCTTCACTGCGGGCGGTCAGCTCCGGCACCGGGTGGCCCGGGATCAGCTTGACCTGCAACCGCACCTGCGGGTACTGCCGGCGCAGCGGGCCGAGCAATTCCTCCACGCCCTGTTCGACGGCCTGCTGGTGTTCGCCACCCTCGGCCTTGTCGCTCCAGTCGGCGAAGAAATGGTTGGGCGGTTGCCAGGCGTGAATCACCTCGAGTTCGGCCCCGCGCAGGGACGCCTCCTCGAAGGCCGCCTCCACCGCCGCCTTGCCGCGATGGGTGTTGTCCACCCCGACCCCGATCCGGCGGAATTGGCCGGTCAGCTCGGGCATGTTCGCCGCCGAGATCATGATCACCGGGCACTTGGAGGTGGCGGCCACCCCGACCGAGGTGGAGCCGACGAAGAGCCGTTCCAGCCCGGAGATCGAGCGGCGCCCGACCACCATCAGGTCGGCCTTCTCCGACAGCCGGGCCAGCACCCCGCCCGGGTTGCCCATCACCACATCGGAATGCACCCGTTCGTGTGGGAAGCCGCTGCCGATCACCTTCTGGCGGGCTTCCTCCAGCACGTTGCGGCCGGCTTCCTGCAGGGCGGTCGGGTCGTAGACCACTCCCCAGGCGCCGGCGAGCACCGCATCGTCGACCGCGTGCACGATCCACAGGTCGGAGCCACGGTGTTCGGCGGTGCGCTGGGCGTAGCTGAGGGCCCGCATCGAGTCGTCGGATCCGTCCACACCGACCAGAACTCTGGGTCGTTCGCTCATGATGGGGTCCTTCCGTGGTTCCCGTTGTGCATCCATTGTCCCCTCATCACTTCTCGACGAGTCGCCCGGATACCTCGGAGATGGTCAACGCCACCCACAGGTCACGCTGATCGTCCACCCACGGCTGCGGATCGGGAGCATCGTGGGTCTGCGGGACACCGCTGGCGCCGCGGGCCAGCACCGACCACCCGGTTTGGGTTTCGGTGTCGATGTCGTCGATCTGGAAGGCGACGGTCCGTCCCGATGCCAGCGCTGCCAGCGCGCCCCCGTCGATGGTGCGGAACACCACCCGGTCGTCGTGCAGCACGTAATTGACCGGCAGTACCAGCAGCCCGTCGTCCCCGGACCACGCAACCCGGCCGACGTTCTGGGTGCGCAGCAGCTCCCAGCACTCCGCCTCGGACAGTGCCTCGAAAGTGCCGGCGAACACGTCCACGTCGGTTTCCCTCTCGTCCACGGGTAGCTTCACGACTCCTCGAAAGTGGTGCGTCCACCCAGCTTACTGGCCAGTTCTTCGTCGATGCCGTCGGCCACTTCGGAGATCAGATGCACCGCCTGGTGCAGGTGCGCCGGGACGAACGGGTGGGCGAACACCGACAGGGTGACGAACACCCGGTCGCGGATCAGGTGGAACTTCACCATCCGGGCGTCGGCGTTCAGATCGTTGAGCACTTCGGCCGCCCGGGATCGTCCGGTGACGTCGTGCACCACCGCGGAGAACAGGATCACCTCCCGGAAGTCGGTGGAGCTGCGCAGGAACAACATCGTGGAGCCGACCCGCAGCGCGAAGTCACCCTCGTCGTCGCGCACCGGGGCGTGACCGAACATCTGGGTCAGCTCGGTGTCGATCAGCTCCTCCAGGTGCCGGCGGGTGCGCGGCAGGGTGGCCTCGATGTCGTCGGGGTCGAAGGGGGTGTCGGCGACCTCCTCGGCCGGTGGCGGCTGCAGGATCTCGGCGAGTTGGTCTGGGGCCAGGAACACCGGGTGCTGCACCTGGTAGACGTCACGCAGCGTGTTCACCGTCAACGCGGCCAGGTCGGCGGCCCGCTCGTGGGGCAGCACCGTCCAGAAGTTCGGGTTGGGGTGTTCGCCCTCGGCGGTCGGGTCCGACCACCCCAGGTTCGACATCGCGTCCAACTGTTCGTTGCTGAGCTGCCAGGCCTCCCCCAGCGAGGCGTTGCTGGAGGCGGTGACCAGCAGGGTGTCGCGGTCCAGGGCGTGGAAGCGGACGTAGGGCACCTCGTCGGCACCCACGGCCACACACCCGATGGTCAGATCCTCGGTGTCGTCGATCACCGAAATGACCTCGGCCAGCCGGTCGGTGAAAGCCGCCCACGACTGTGCCGTGCTGCGATCGAGATCGAAATCGTCGTACTCGGGCATCTGGTCCTCTCCCCTTGCCTGCCCCGACGCTAGCGCACTCGGCGACGGTGTCAGTGCAACAGCACCGCCATCACGAACATCGAGGCGATCGAACCGATGGTGGTCCAGAAGACCGTGTCGCGGGCCAACACCAGGGCCCGGTTGTAGGTGGCGGCGATCACGAAGACGTTCTGGGCGCTGGGCAGCCCCGCGATCACGGTCACCGCGAGCACCTCGGCCGGGCCCAGGTGCCAGACATGGGCGGCGAGCAGGTAGCCGATCAGCGGTTGCACGATCAGTTTCAGGATCACGATGGTGCCGACCTGGGTGATCGGCTCACCGCGGCCCGGGCGGGGGCTGAGCCGCAGGGACATACCGAAGGCGATCAGGTTCATCGGCACCGCCAGGTCACCGAGCAGGCCCAGCGAATCGTTGATCACCACCGGCAGCTCGATCGCGGTGACCGCCAGCAGCACCCCGATGATGGCGCCCACGGTGATCGGGTTGCGGAACGGCCGGGTCAGCACCGTGAGCGGGGTCAGCTTCTCGCGACGTTCCCGGGCCAGGGTGAGGTCCAGCACCGTCAGCCCGAGTGGTTGCAGGAACAGCACCTGGGTCAGCAGCATCGGCAGCACCGCGGTGACGTCACCGATCACGTAGGCGGCGATCGGCAGGCCGAGGTTGGCGGCATTCACGTAGGACGAGGCGAAGGTGCCGATCACCAGATCGGGCAGGCTGCGTTTCCACACCCAGCGGCCCAACACCAGCCAGATCACCGACACCAGGGCCACCGAGCCGATCGAGGCGCCCAGGTGGTGGGTGAACAGGGCCCGAAGGTCGGCCTCGGCCAGCATCGTGGCCACCAGCGCGGGGGTGGCGACCATGAACGACACCCGGGCGAAGAGTCGCTGGCCCTTGGCGTCGGCGATGCCCACGTGCGCCAGCAGCATGCCGACCACGATCACGACACCGACCACTCCGAAGCCGGTCAGGACTCCCTGCACCGGCTCATGGTAAGGCAGTCCCGCACGCCGGCGGGCCGATTCCGGTTACCCGGTGGTGGGCAGGGCGAGCCCGAGCTCGGCCATGTTCGCGGTGTCACCGACCACGACCAGGGTGTGTCGGGCCCGGGAGCACCCGATGTAGAAGCGTTCGGTGGCCCGGTGCCGGGCCTCGTGCTCGTTGATGCACAGCACCACCGCGGCGCGTTGCAGGCCCTTGCAGCCGAGCACGTGGGCGTGGAAGACCTCGTTGCGGTCGAAGAAGGTGTCCCAGTACCCGGCCAGCCCCAGGTGGCGTTGCCGTTCGATCTGCACCGGGTGTCGCGACCCGGTGGTCAGCACCAGGATGTCGCCGCGTGGCACGCCTTCGTTGAGCAGCCGTTGCACCTGCCGGTCGGTCTCGTCCAGTACCCGCTCCGGGGGGCAGTCGGCGACCCGCACCGGCGGACCGCTCGCTTCGGGGGCGCCGGCCTCGGGCAGCAGCGGCGCGAAGGTGGCCGCGATCTGCCGGGTGTTGCGCAGGTTGGTGTCCAGCCCGATCGCGACCAGGGGGATCGGTGGCTCGACGGCCCGGTCGTAGAGGTGCCGGTTCGGGTCGCGGTACACGAAGAATCCGCCGGCCACCTCGTCGCGCAGGGCGGCGATCAGCGGTGGCCACCAGCGATCGGCGATGTCGTGACCGTCGTCGACGATGATCGTGTCGAAGAGTTCGGCCGCCGGCAGCCGCAGTACCCGGTCACCGACCTGCTCGGGAAAGTCGCGCTCCCAGAAGTCGGAGTCGGTGCGATCACCGGCCGATACTCCCCAACTGCGGCCGAGTTCCTCGAAGGTGCCGACGAAGGCGGGGCGCTCGGCGGCCGGCACCCCGGCCACGGCCCGTTTCAGTTGTTCGCCGTGGCCGATCGAGTAACAGACCAGGGCCACGCGTTGCCCGGGGCTGCCGGGCCGTCCCCGGGTGAGTTCGCGGGCCTGCACCAGCGCCAGGGTGGACTTGCCGGTGCCGGCGGTACCGCGCACCTCGGCGCGATGCACCCGACGCAGGGTGTGCAACACCCGGGCCTGTTCGGCGGTCAACCGGGTGGTCAGCGCGGTGGGGCCGTCCGGGCCGTGATCGACCGGTGGGGGCTGGGCGCCGCTGAGAATCTCGACGATCAGGTCGACCTCGTCGGGGCGCGGGGGGCGTCCGTTGTGGTGGTCGTGGGAGAGGATCTCGCGCATCCGGGTGGCCAGGTGTTGCTGGTCCCCGGCGGCGTGCACCCCGGTGCGCGGGCAGTCGGGCATCGCGAAATCCGGGGGCAGGTCCACGTCCGGGGTGATCAGGCAGTGCTGTACCCGCAGGGTG
>JAAYAO010000265.1 GCA_012719335.1 Propionibacterium sp.
ACATGCGCCCGCGACCGGAGAAGACGAAACCCGCCCGGATGCCGGCCACCGGCACCTGAATCGAACGTTCCGCTCCGGGAGGAAACGGGCCGCCGGCAGGCGGTGAAGGCCTGCGCAGGTGTGGCCCGTATCACTTCATGAGACGGATCGTTCCCCATTCGGGAACGTTTTCTGTAAACACTTCCTGGCCCACCCACCTTCTGGATAACCTCAGCGGCAATTGCCGAATGACGTGTCCGATGAAGCGCGTCCGAGGTCAGGAGGGCCCATGGCTGCCGAGCAGGATTCGGGTGTGAACCCGCCACCGGATTCGCGGACTCCCACCGGGACCCTCGCCCCACCGATCGCCACGGACATCCCCGCCGAGGTGCTCACCGCCCTCGACATCACCGACACCAGCGCCAACCCGCCGGCCTCCCTGGCCGGGCGCGAGGCCGAGTTCCTGATGAAGCTGTACGAGGGGCTGGTGCGCACCCGCGCCTTCGAGGACCGGATGCACTCGATGTACCGCTCCGGCGACCTGCTCGGGTCGTACTACTCGGGCAACTGGCACGAGGCGATCAGCGTCGCCACGATGGCCGCGATGCGCGACGAGGACTACTTCGCCCCGCTGCACCGCGATGTGGGTGCCCACCTGATGCGCGGCGTGCCGCCGGAGCAGGTGATGGCGTCGTTCATGGGCAAGGCGATCGGCCCCACCGGGGGCCGCGACGGCACCCTGCACTACGGCCGGCTGGACCTGAACACCTACAACCCGCCGAGCCACATTCCGGCCAACTACCCGGTCGCCACCGGCATGGCCTTCGCCGCCAAGTACCGCGGCGAGGACCGGGTCACCGTGGCGGTGTGCGGGGATGGTTCCACCTCCCGCGCCGACTTCCACGAAGCCGTCAACATCGCCGCGACGATGCAACTGCCGGTGGTCTTCCAGGTGCAGAACAACCAGTACGCGTACTCCACCCCGCTGTCGGTGCAGACCCGCTCGGCGAGCTTCGCGATCAAGGCGGTGGCCTACGGCATCCCGGGCATCAAGTGCGACGGCACCGACGTGATCGCGGTGTACGACGCGATGACCGAGGCGATCGAACGGGCCCGGGCCGGTGGCGGGCCGACCATCGTCGAGGCCGTCACGATGCGGATGCACGGCCACGCCGAACACGACCCGGCCGACTACGTGCTGCCCGAGTTGAAGGACGAATGGGGTGAGCGCGACCCGGTCGCCCTGTTCGAGAACCGTCTGATCGAGGCCGATGTGCTGACCGCCGAAGCGGCCGGCCGGGTGCGCGAGGACGCGAAACAGTGGGCCATCGAAGCCCGCAAGATCGCGCTCGCCGCACCGATGCCCGACCCCGCCGACATCGAGGAAGGTATCTATGCAGACTGAGGCGAAGGACACCTACACCTACCTCGACGCGGTGGCGGTCGCCCTCGACTCCGAGATGGAGCGCGACGAGAACGTCTTCCTGATCGGCGAGGACGTCGGCCAGTTCGGGGGCGCCTTCAAGGTCACCTCCGGGTTCCTGGACAAGTACGGCCCCCGCCGCGTCGTCGACACCCCGATCGCCGAGACCGGGGTGACCGGGCTGGCCGCGGGCGCCGCCCTGGTCGGGCTGCGGCCGGTGGTGGAGTTCCAATTCGCGGACTTCATCTCCTGCGCCTTCGACCCGATCGTGAACGTGCTGTCGCGCCACCACTGGCGCACCGGCGACCCGATGCCGGTCACCATGCGCGCCCCCTTCGGCAGCCGGCTGCGCGCCGGCCCCACCCACTCCCAGAGCGTCGAGTCGTACTTCGCCCACGTGCCCGGCATCAAGATCGTGATGCCCGGCACCGCCGCGGACGCGGCCGGCCTGCTGATCGCCTCGATCCGGGACAACAACCCGGTGCTGTTCCTGGAGAACAAGTACCTCTACCGCCGGCTGACCACCCCCGCGCCGTTGTCACTGGAACCGATCGAGATCGGCAGGGCCCACGTGGTCACCGAGGGCACCGACGTCACCGTGGTGACCTACTCCGCCGGCGTCCACCAAGCGGTCGATGCCGCCGAACAACTGGCCGGGGACGGCATCTCGGTGGAGGTCATCGACCTGCGCACCGTGGTGCCGATGGACGCCGAGACGGTGTTCGCCTCGGTGCGCAAGACCTCCCGGGCGGTGGTGCTGCACGAAGCCGCCGAGCATCTCGGGATGGGGGCGGAGATCGCCGCGCAGATCCAGCGGGAAGCCTTCTGGCACCTTGACCAGCCGGTCGAACGGATCGCCGCCCGCAACACCCCGGTGCCGACCAGCCCGCCCCTGGAGGACGCCGTGGTGCCGCAACCGGCCGAGATCGTCGAAACCATCCGGAAGGTGGCCACCGCATGAGCGACTACGACCTCTGTGTACTCGGCGGCGGCCCGGGCGGATACGCCGCCGCACTCTACGCCGCGTCCGCCGGCCTGAGCGTGGCGATCGTCGAGAAGGACGCCTTCGGCGGCACCTGCCTGAACCGGGGCTGTATCCCGGCAAAGGGCCTGCTGCAGGCCGCCGAGGTGTACCGCACCGCCCGCGGCGCCGGTGGTTTCGGATTCGACCTGCCCGAGGGCGAGATCGGCGTCGACTGGCCGCGGGTCAACGCCCGCAAACAGGGCGTGGTCGACCAACTGGTCAAGGGCCTGGAGGGCCTGATCACACGCCGCAAGGTGACCATGTTCCGCGGCTTCGGCGCGCTGAACGCCGACGGTACGGTCACCGTCGACGGGCAACGGATCGACGCCACCCACACCATCATCGCCACCGGATCGGTGCCCAAGTTGTTCCCGGGCATGGAGCGCGGCCCGCGGGTGATCACCTCCGACGAGGCCACCAATTCCACCTGGGACACCCTGCCGAACTCGATCGCGGTGATCGGCGGCGGCGTGATCGGGGTCGAGTTCGCGTCGGTGTACGTCGACCTCGGGGTGCAGACCACCCTGCTGGAGTTCATGGACGACCCGGTGCTGCCGATCGGCACCGACCGCCAGGTGGCCGACACGGTCGCCGCGAGCCTCACCAAGCGGGGGCTGCGCGCGATCGGTGGGGCGAAGGTCGGCACCCTGGTCGACAACGGCGACACCGTGACCGTGCCCTACGAACGGGACGGACGGGCCGAATCGCTCGAGGTCGAGCAGGTGCTGATCGCGGTCGGACGCCGCCCACTGTCGGAGGGGATGGGGTTCACCGAAGCCGGGGTGCAACTGGACGACCGCGGTTTCGTCGAGGTCGACCCCACCACGATGCGCACCGCGAACCCGAAGGTGTACGCGGTCGGTGATGTGGTGAACAGCCCCGGCCTGGCACACGTCGCCTACGCCGAGGCGGTGGTCGCCGTGCAGCACATCCTCGGTGAGCAGCCCGTCCCGGTCGATTACGGCAAGGTCGCCAACATCGTCTACTCGCACCCCGAGATCGCCTGGGCCGGGATGACCGAACAGCAGGCGAGCGACGCCGGCATCGAGATCGAGGTGCGCAGGAGCGGGTGGCCGGGCAACGGCCGCTCGATGATCATCGGTGACACCGAGGGCATGGTGAAGATCATCGCCGAGGCAGGTGGCGGGCCGGTGATCGGCATCCACATCGCCGGGCCGTGGGCCTCGGAGCTGATCAACGGCGGCTACTACGCGGTCAACTGGGAGGCCACCCCCGAGGATCTGGCCCACCTGATCCATGCCCACCCGAGCCTGGCCGAGAACCTCGGCGAGACGGTGATCACCTTCTCCGGCCGGTCGCTGCACCACTGAACACAGGAGACGAGCAATGTCGGACGTATTCGTGACGATGCCGAAGCTCGGTGAAACCGTCACCGAGGGCACCATCGGGTCGTGGTTGAAGAATGTCGGGGACGAGGTGGCGTTCGATGATCCGTTGTTCGAGGTGTCGACCGACAAGGTGGATTCGGAGATTCCGAGCCCCTGTGACGGGGTGATTCTGGAGATTCTGGTGCCGGCCGGTGAGACCGTGCCGATCGGCACCGAGCTGGTGCGGATCGGTGCCCCCGGCTCCACCCCGACCGAGGCGCCCGCCGCGACGCCACCCGCCGAAGCGGAGGAACCGGACACCGAACACCAGCCCGGGCAACCGGCGATGGCCGAGGGTGCCGGCATCGTGCACGACATCACCATGCCGAAGCTCGGTGAGACGGTCACCGAGGGCACCGTCGGGTCGTGGTTGAAGAATGTCGGGGACGAGGTGGCGTTCGATGATCCGTTGTTCGAGGTGTCGACCGACAAGGTGGATTCGGAGATTCCGAGCCCGTATGACGGGGTGATTCTGGAGATTCTGGTGCCGGCCGGCGAGACCGTGCCGATCGGCACCGTGGTGGCCCGGGTCGGTGAGCCGGGGGCCACCCCGAGTTCGTCCGGTGAGGTCGCCCCCACCGCCCCGCGGGCGGCGTCCGGCAGCGGGGCCCCCACCACGGCACCCACCGCAACCCCGCCGGCGGTGCCGGGCAAGAACTACTCCCCGATCGTGCGCCGGCTGGCGGCCGAGAACGGCATCGACCTGGCCACCCTCACCGGCACCGGGGCCGGTGGCCGGATCCGCCGCGAGGACGTGGTGGCCGCGATCGAACAGCGCCCGGCCGGCGCCGCCCCGGCCACACCAGCCACGGCAGCCACCCCCGCCGCCCGGCCTCCGGCGCAGCCGGCTGCCGGGATGGGCCCACAGACCGGCGTGCCCGCCGTCCCCGGGGTGCCCGACGACCGCGATCGGGTGGAGAAACTGTCCCGGATGCGGTTGGCGATCGCCGCCGGCATGGTGCAGTCGTTGCAGATCGCCCCCCAGGTGTGGACGTCCATCGAGGTCGACTACGAGAACGTCGAAATCGCCCGGCGCAAGCACAAGGACGCCTTCCGGGCCGCCACCGGCGCGTCCCTGTCGTACCTGACCTTCGTGGCCCGGGCCACCTGCGAGGCACTGCTGAAGTTCCCGGCGGTGAACTCCAGCATCGACGTGCCGAACCAGACCCAGACCTTCCACCCCTACGTGAACCTGGGCATCGCGGTCGACCTGGACGAGAAGGGCCTGCTGGTGCCGGTGGTGCGCGACGCCGACCAGCTCAACCTGAAGGGGTTGGGCATCCGGATCAAGGGGCAGGCCGACAAGACCCGCACCGGCAAGCTCGGCCCGGACGAGTTCAAGGGGTCGACCTTCACGATCACCAACGTCGGCCCGTTCCAGAGTTACGCTTCCGCGCCGATCATCAACCAGCCGAACGTGGCGATCATGTGCACCGACGGGGTGGCCCGCAAACCGGTCGCGGTCGGCGACACGATCGCGATCCACTCGGTCGGCATCGTGGGCCTGGTCTACGACCACCGGGCCTTCGACGGGGCGACCGCGTCACGGTTCCTGTTGGAGGTGCGCGACATCATCCAGACCCGCGACTGGTCGGCCGACCTGGGGTGACCCGGGGCGCCCGCGATACCCTGGGTGTTCCCACAACACTCGGAGGCCGAAGATGAGCGAACAGAAGCGGCGCCTGGTGCACAACCACGGTGCGACCCAGTACGAGTTGTTGATCGACGGGGTACAGGCCGGGTACCTGGATTACGAACTGGCCGGGGAGCTGGTGGTGATGCACACCACCTTCATCTCCGAGGACTTCAAGGGTCAGGGGTTGGGCAGTTCGATCGTGGAGGTCGCCCTGCAGGACGCGCGCGCCAACGGCCGCAAGGTGGTGGCCCGGTGCCCCTTCGTGCAGGCCTACCTGGCGAAACACCCCGAGTACAACGAGATCCTCGCCTGAGCCGGCGGTCAGCGTCGGCCGAACGTCGGCGGCGCGACCAGCAAGACCACCGCCGAGAACAGCGCCAACCCGCCACCGGCCAGCGTCGCCACCCACGGCGACTGGACGTACAACGGCAACAACACCACCGGTGCCACTGCGGTGCCGGCGAACTGGGCGGCCATCGTCACCGAGGTCGCGCCACCGGGATTGGCCGGGGTGCTGCGCAGGGCCATCGCATTGGACCCGATCCGGGCGGCGGTGCCGGTCAGGCCGGCGATCAGCACCAGCACCACCAGACCCCACAGCCAGGGCACCCAGCCGGACGCGATCAGCGCCACCCCCAAGCCGGTCGCGCCGAGAAAGGCGGTGCGCGGAATCCCGGCCCGGTCGGCCAGCGACCCGATCAGCGGGCCACCCACCAGGCCGGCCACCCCGAACCCGGCCACCACCAGCCCGCGCAGCCCGGGGGAGAGCCCGAACCGGTCCGAGGCGATCATCGCGCCGAGCACCATGATTCCCGACACCGCGGCCTGGAAACCGAAGGCGAACAGTGACGATTGCAGCAGCCGCAGGTTCGCCAGGGCCCGCCACTGTCCGCCGGCCGCCCGGGGCCCGGCCGGCACCCTGGGCACCAGTAGCGCCAGCACCAGACCCACCACCGCGGTGATCGCGAAGGCGGCCCGGTAATCCCAACCGGCTGCCAGCCCGCCGACCAGCGGGGCCGAGGCCTGCCCGGTGGCCACCACCGAGGTGTACAGGCCCATCGCGCGCCCCAGTCGCTCGGGGGCCACGGTGCGCGAGATCATCGCGATCAGTACCGGGGTGGTGAAGGCATTGGCCAGGCCCTGCACACCGCGGGCCAGGATGAACAGGGTGGGGTTGGTGAGCAGCACGCAGGCCAGGGACGAGATCGCGTACAGCAGGAAGGCCAACCGCACCGTGCGGGATTGGCCGAACCGGGCGGCGAGGGTGCCCGAGACCAACAACCCCAGCGAGAACGGAATCATGTAGCTGGTGATCGCCCAGGTGGCGACCTCGATGCTGGTGCCCAACCCGACGGCGAGTTCGGGCAGCATGGTGTTCACCATCGCCCCACCGAAGGGGCCCATGAAACCGCCGATGTACAGCGCCCACACCCGACGCGGGCGCACCGGCTCGATGTCGGTCACCTAATCCTCCAAGGCTTTCTGCAGGGTCAGATTCCAGGTCACGGTGTCCTTGGCGGCCGGGTTCTGCGGCCCCTGGGTGGCCCACATCGCCTGGACGGCGGCGACGATCATCGTCCAGCTGCGGGCGAGGTCCTCCTCGATCTCGGCCGCATCACAGACCAGCTCGATGCGATGCCGCACCGACCAGCGGAAGGCCGCGCCGGTGCCGAGTTCGTCCACCCGGTTGCGCAACACCGGGTGCAGTTCCACCCCCGGTGCCCCCGCCATCGGTTTCGGGTCGATCACCACCCAGCGCCGGTCGGCCTCGCGCCACAGCACGTTCTCGAAGTGCAGGTCGGTGTGCAGCAGGGTGTGGCCGGCCGAAGGAGCCAAGTCCCGGTACAGCCCGGTGGCCCGGTCGATCACCCGCCGGGGCAGGGCCTCGGTTGCCGCCAGGTCGACGAGTTGGCCGTCCAACCAGTCGGTGAGCCGGGGGAACTCCGGGCCGACGCCCCGGTGCAGTTCACCCAGCAGCCCGCCGATCACCTCGCAGGCCTCGTCGATCCAGACCTCGGTCAGGTCGCGGCTCGCGTCCAGTCGTTCCAACAACAGGGCGCCCCGGGACGGGTCGGCGCGCACCAGCCGCACCGCGGCACCACCGGCCCAGCGCTGCAGGGCGAGATGCTCCGTGGCGGCTTCGGGATGTGGCCAGACCACCTTCAACATCAGCGGTTCGTCCTCGCGGCGCACCGGAATCACCACCGCGGTGTGCCCGGAGCTCGGCGCCCCGTCCACGATCAACTGCCACTCCTCGAGCAGGTCGGCGATCAGCCGGGGCAG
>JAAYAO010000266.1 GCA_012719335.1 Propionibacterium sp.
CCGACCTCGTGGAGGCCTTCGGGCAGATGTTGGGCCGGGCGGCGGCCGAACTCGATCTGACCTCGGCCCGGGCGGAACTGGTCTTTCTGCTGACCCAGCACGGCCCCCAGCGGCAGCGTCGCGTCGCCGAACTGCTCGGCACCAGCCCGCAACAGGCCGCGGTGATGGTGGACGCACTGGTCGAACGCGGGTTACTCAGCCGCTCACCCGACCCCACCGACCGCCGGGCGGTGCTGGTGGGGGTCACCGAGAAGGGTGAGCGGGCCGGCGCCCGGATCGAGGCAATGCGCGCCCGCAGCGCCGAGCGGTTGTTGGGTGATCTCGGGGATGACCGGGTCACGGAGTTGTCCGAGTTGGTGCAACACCTGCTCGACCGCGTCCGGCCCTGACAACGCAGGAGGGAGGCGCCCCCGCGGACGCCTCCCCCTGTCGAGTCGGATCAGTTCGCGATCCACGCCTTCTCGAAGCCGACCATTGCGTCGTTGGTGGGCTGCACGCCGTGGACGTCCTGCTGCCACGCGATGAGGGTGACGTTGCCGGCGAAGGAAACCGCCGGCAGGTCGGCGAGGAACTTCTCCTCGATCCGCTTGAGCACGTCGTCCCGCTCGTCCACCGGGGTGGCCTGGAGTTCTTCGAGCAGCGCGTCGAAGTCGGGATCGGCGTAACCGTAGGCGTTGGCCGGCGATTGTGAGTGGAACCCGCTGTACAGGCGCCAGTACGGATCCGAATCACCCATCGCCAATGCGGTGCGGGCGAAGTCGAAGTCCCGCTCGATGTGAATCTTGGTGGTGATGTCGGTGACGCTGCGGACGAAGTCGTTCTCCACGGTGAACCCGGCGCCTTCGAGTTGGGCCTGCAGGGTGAGGCCCTGATCCCGCGAGATCGGGTCGGCCAGGCTGATGATCTTCAGGTGGCCGTCGAACCCGTTCTCCTTGGCCTCGGCCAGGAACTCGGTGGCCTTCTCCGGATCGAACTCGGGTGCCTCGACGTCCTCGTTGTAGTAGCGGTACCCGGGCGGGAACAGTCGCTTGGTCGGTAGACCCAGCCCGTCGAAGACCCGGTCGTACAACTCCTCCTCGTTGATCGCGTGCGCAATCGCATGCGACACGGCCGGGTCGTGGCCCGGTCGGCCCTCGGCCCGGTTCACCTGGATGATATTGCCCAGGGACTCGACGGTGAGCCAGCCCGAGTAGTCGGCTTCACGGGATTCCTTCACCATCCGCAGATCGCGGATCACCGCTGCCTGCACGCTGCCGGTGTTGAGGCTGTCGTGCTTGGTCTCATCCGCACCGACCCAGACGAAACGCAGCTTGTCCAGGTGGGGTTCGCCCTCCCAGAAATCGGGGTTCTTCGCCAGGACGAGTTCCTCCTGGGGCTTGTAGGTCTCGAAGGTGAACGCTCCGGCGCCGATCGGTTCGAAGTTGTCCGGCCCGTTGGCGATTGCCGCCGGGGCGGGAATGAAGCCCATGCCCATGCCCAGGGCGAACGGGAAGGTGGCCCACGGTTCGCGCAGGTTGACCTGCACGGTGAGGTCGTCCACCTTCTCGGCACCGGCCCACTTGGGCCCGACCACGCCCAGATCGAAGCCCTGGTTCTGCAGGTAGTAGTTGAACGAGCCGATCACGGCATCGGCGTTGAGCGGCGTGCCGTCGGAGAAGTTGACCCCCTCGCGCAGGTTGATCGTCCACTGGGTGTGGTCGTCGTTGGGTTCGACCGACTCGGCCAGCCGCGGCTCGAAAGCCTGGTCGCGCTGGTTCCACCGGATCAACTGGTCGTAGACCGCGACCAGGGACGAGCCGCCGGAGTAGCCGGTGGCGATCGCCCGACTGGGGTCGAGGGTGCGTGCCTCGGCGTAGTCGGCCACCGTCAGGGTGCCCCCGGAGGTCGGCTCGCCCGGGGCGTCCTGCTCGAAGAAGCCGGGCTCGAAGTACGAGTTCTCGCCGTTGGTGCCGCCGGTGTCGGTGCCGGCCGGTGGGGAGTCGGCACGGGTACAGGCGGACAGGGCGAGGAGGCCGGCCGTCGCCACGGCCGTGAGAGTGATCAGTTTGGAACGCAGCATGCGAGATCTCCCGTCAGCACGGTTGTTGCCGGAGAGGAGATCACAGGGCGCCGCCGGAGCACGGGTTCATTCCCGGTCCGCGAGTAAAGCTTCTCTAACGATTGCATAACGCGCGCCGGGCAACGTTGTGGACGAAACGTGGGCATGGCCCTGAGGTGAGGGACGCAGCAGGGGAGGCCCCGGCGTACCGGAGCCTCCCCTGGCGGATCGATCAGTGAGCGCGCCGGCTCACTCGGCGATCCAGGCGTTCTCGAAGGCCAGCATGGCGTCGTTGGTCGGCACCACCCCGAACACGTCGTGCGACCAGGCCACCATGTTGGCGTTGTTGGCCAGCGGGATGGCCGGCAGGTCGGTGAGGAACTTCTCCTCGACCCGCTCCAGCACGTCCTGACGATCGTCGCCCTCGGTCATCCGCAGCTCGTCGATCAGCGCGTCGTAGTCCGCATCGGCGTAGCCGGAGGAGTTGCTCGGAGCGGTGGAGTAGAAGCTGCTGTACAGCCGCCAGAACG
>JAAYAO010000267.1 GCA_012719335.1 Propionibacterium sp.
GAGGCCTGTGAACGGGCTCAACCAGCGTGGTGGAGAGGCCTGTGAGCCGGATCGACCGGGGTGAGGGGGCCGCTCAACCGGCGCCGGTGAAGCCCAACTGGCGCCAGGCTTCGTAGAGCACGATCGCGGTGGCATTGGACAGGTTCAGCGAGCGGCGGTCGGCGAGCATCGGGATCCGCACCCGGTCGGTGACCCGCTCATCGGCCAGGACGGCCGGGTCGAGCCCGGTGGGTTCGGGGCCGAAGAGCAGCACGTCGCCGGGCCGGTAGTCGATGTCGGTGTGAATGGTGGTGGCCTGGGCGGTGAAGGCGAACACCCGGGCGGGCAGCAGGGCCGCCCAGGCGGCGTCCAGATCTTCGTGTACGAAGCACTTGGCCATGTCGTGGTAATCCAACCCGGCACGCTTGAGCTTCGTGTCGTCCATGTCGAAGCCCAGCGGGCCGGCCAGGTGCAGTTCGGCTCCGGTAACCGCCGACAGCCGCATCGTCGCCCCGGTGTTGTGCGGAATACGAGGGGTGTGGAAGAGGATCCGAACCGGGCACGCCATGGGTGTCAGTGTGTCACGTCAGGGCTGGCCGCCGTCGACGGTGAGCACCGACCCGGTGGTGTACCCGGCCGCGTCGGAGGCCAGGTAGAGGGCGGCACCGACGATCTCGGACGGTTGCCCGCCGCGACCGGCGGCGAACCGGGCGGCGCGCGCGGCGAAGGCGTCCATGTCCCAGGCCTTGCTGACATCGGTGAGGAAGGTGCCGGCCATGATCGCGTTCACCCGCACCGTCGGCCCGAAGGTGTGGGCGAGCCCGGCGGTGAGGGTGTTCAGCCCGGCCTTGGCCGCGGCATAGGGCAGGATGTGCGGGCTGGGCCGCACCGCACCGGTGCTGGTGATGTTGATGATCGACCCACCCCGGCCGGCGGCCATCCGGGTGCCCAGCAACGCGGCCAACCGGAAGGGGCCCTTGAGGTTCACGTCCAGCACCTTGTCGAACAGGGCCTCGGTGACATCGGTGACTGCGTCGTACAGCGGTGACATGCCGGCATTGTTCACCAGCACGTCGATCTCGCCGTGCTCGGCGACCAGCTTCTCGACGAACGGCGCCAGGGTGTCCCACCGGCCCACGTGCAGCGCCGCCGGATGTGCGGTGGCACCGGTGTCCCGGGTGATCTCCGCGGCCGCCGCCCGGCAGGACTCCAGGTTGCGGCTGGCCACGATCACCGTGGCCCCGGCCCGGGCGAACCCCTCGGCGATCTGCCGGCCCAGCCCCCGGCTGCCACCGGTGACCAGGGCGGTGCGACCGGTCAGGTCGAAGGCGGTACGGGGATCGAATCCGGTCATCGGGGCCTCCTGAGGCAAGGTGTTCTCCTTCTGCATACCCGGGTGGGCCGCACTTGTCGCGCTCAGCGTTCGCTGGCCGGGCCGAAGGACAACTCCCGGCCGCTGCGAAACCGCCGCACCCGCCCGTCCACCGGGTCGGGGAAGGACAACTCGCGGGCCAGCAACTGCAGCGGTTCGACCGGCTGGGCGGCGTCGTCCAGCACCTCGGGGTAGAGCGGGTCGTGCCGAATCGGGGCACCCAACGCGTTCAGGTGCACCCGCAACTGGTGGGTGCGTCCGGTGCTCGGGGTGAGCCGATACCGGGCCAGGGGGCCGCGCGTCTCGATCACCTCGATCAGGGTTTCGGCGTTGGGCTCCCGGTCGGGCAGTTCCCGGGCCTGCAGGCTGCCGCGCTCCTTGACGATGTGGCTGCGCCGGGTCACCGGGAACCCCATCCCCGGCACGACCGGCGCCACCGCCTCGTAGGTCTTGTGCACCAGCCGGGAGGCGAAGAGCTCCTGATAGTTCCGCCGCCACCGGGCCTCGACGGTGAATACCAGAACCCCCGCGGTCAACCGGTCGAGCCGGTGCGCGGGCGCGGCGTCGGGCCAACCGGCGTTGCGCACCTGCACCAGGGTGGTGTTGCGGGCATGGCTGCCCTGCGGGGTGGTGGCCTGGAAATGGGGCTTGTCCACCACCACGATGCGCTGATCGGCGTGCAGCACCACCAAGGGTTCGGTCGGTTCGGGGTCGGTGGGGGCGGGCCCGGGAAACCACAACATCGTGTTGGGTCGGTACGGCCGATCGGGGTGTACCGGCCGGCCGTGTTCGTCGACCACCTCGCCGCGGGCGAAGATGCCGGTCACATCGACGTGGGCCGGTAGCCGGTGCCGCAGAAACTCGCCCAGCGTCGCCCAGCCGGCCGGGCGGTCGGCATCGGGGGTGCGCACCCACCGCCAATCCAGCCCGGCACGGCGCGGCATCGGGCTGGTGGGGGACACCCGTTCAGGGTAGCGGCGAGTACCCCGGGTGGTGGTGGGCGAGCAGGGCGGCGACGACCTCGGGGGCGTGCCGGACGTGCCGTCCGATGTGGGCGTTGACGTCCAGCACCACCGGACGTCCGCCCTCGCGCAACCGGATGTCGATCTCCACCGGCCCGGTCATCCGTAGGGCGCGGGCCGCGGCCAGCGCCACTTCGCCGATGTGGTCGGCGTCGTCCTGTCGCCGCACCCGGTTACCGGCCGCGGCGAAACCGCGCACCACCCGGTCGGTGCGCAGCACGACCATCACCGGGGTGGTGTCGAGGTCGGGCAGGAACAGCAGCACCGAGAACTCCGGGCCGGGCACGAACTCGCACAACAACTCCTCGGCGGTCAGTTCCCCCGCGGCATGGGGCTCGGTGGTCAGCCGCACCGGGTGCCCGTGCCCGAACCGGCGCGAGATCACCGCCGGGGTGCCCACCCAACTCAACACCTCTTCGGTCAACTCCTCGGGCAGGGCACAGCGCGGCACCGCCACCCCGTGCTGATTCAGGGCCCGATGGGTCAACCAGCGGTCGTGGGTGAGTTGCAGGGCGGCCGGTGAGGCGGTCACGATCCGCGGATCCACCCCGGCCAGGGCCAGCGCCTCGTCGTGGTGGGTGGGGATCACCAGGTCGATATTGCGTTCCTCGACCAGGGCCAGCATCGCCGCCGGATAGTCGGGTGCGTGCGGGGGTGGCAGGATCGGCGCGGCCGGGCCGGGACGCAACGGGTGCCCCGTCGCCCGGGCCCGCACCACCACGGCTCCGGCGGCGAACAGTTCGCCGGCCACCCCACGTCCGGCACCGCTGTCGGTGTCGGTCACCAGCACCCGGGCCCCGCGCACCGGCTTGCGGCAGGGGCCTGGGGAATCAACAACGGACGGCATGGCACCAGCCGATCGCATCAACCGTAATCACCGATGAGGCGGGGATGAGAGTTTCCTCATCGACCGCGCCCGGGGACGTCCGGGTCAGTGATCGTCGGGCTGCCCGGACGGGGTGTGCAGGGCGATCGGGGCGCTCCAGCCGCGACGCACCGCGAGCAGTCGCCAGGTGATCGCCACGATCAACCCGGCCCCGGCCGGCACCAGGCTGCCCCAGCCCAGTTGCACCCCGATACCGGTCACCACCGCTCCGGCCAACGCCGGGATCGCGTACAACTCACCACGGAACACGATCGGCACCCGATGCGCCAGCAGATCGCGCACGATGCCGCCACCGGCGGCGGTGACCACCCCCATCAGCACCGCCGGCAGCAGGGTCAACTCGTGGCCCAGGGCCTTGATCGTGCCGACCGCGCAGAACAGGCCCAGGCCGAGGGCATCGAAGAACACCACCCAGGTTTCCAACCGGTCGACCACGCGGTGGAACAGGAAGGTGATCAGGCCGGCCAACAGCGGCACCAGCAGATACCACCAGTCGGTCAACGCCGCCGGGGGCACCGCGCCGATCATCAGATCGCGGATGATGCCGCCACCCAGCCCGGTCGCGCCGGCCAACACCAGCACCCCGAAGATGTCGAACTTCTTGCGCACCCCGACCAACGCCCCGGACAGGGCGAAGGCGAAGACCCCGAGCAGGTCGAGAACCATCACCAGCAGTTGGGCACGTTCGGGGAACATGGCCGTCAGGCTATCGCTCCGCTTAGGCTGACCTCATGGCGAAGGCACAGGTGCTGGAGATCCCCGGCCCCGACGGGACGCGGAAGGTCAAA
>JAAYAO010000268.1 GCA_012719335.1 Propionibacterium sp.
TTCCTGAACACCGACGAGGGCAAGGAACAGGCGATCGCCCTGACCCAGAGCTGGATCCAGGGCGAGGAGTTCGTCATCGCGAACCAGGACGAAGCATTCGGCATCGTCTGTGACGAGGTGCCGTCCGCATGCGAGAACGAGGAAGCGGCCAAGGCCCTGTTCGCCGAAGCCATCGAGGTGATGGAGCCCGACGACGGCAGCCGGCTCGGCGACACGAAGCCGGAAGTCTGGGCCACCGTGGTCGAGATCCTCAGCAGCTCGGGAGCCGTCGAGCCCGATCTCGACCTGACTCAGAACGTGAGCGGTGGCATCGTCCAGGAAGTTCGGGATACCGCCTTCGCCAACATCGGATGATCCACCGGGGCTTCGCCTCAAGGAGGAGTGGTGCTCCGGTGCTCTCGGAACGCTATGGACATTGGTGGCGGGGCTGTTCAGCAGTGCCGAACGGGCCCCGTCCAGCCGGGAAGAATCGCGTTTCCTTGACCTGAAGGGTTCACAGCACCGTTTGAGCAGCAAAGGAGCGCGACATGGGTGTCATGCGAATGGGCTTCGTTCACGCCAGAGTGATGAACATGGAAGAAGCCAAAGATCATTACGTCAACACGTTGGGCTTCTACCCGACCCACGAGGAAGAGGGGAAGCTCTACCTGAAGGGTTGGGACGAGTGGGACCACCACTCGGTGATCCTCGAAGAAGGCGGCGTGGGCCTGGTCGGTCACGGTTACAAGGTGCGTCGTGAGGACGACCTGGCCGAGATCGAGAAGCGTGCCGCAACCTTCGGCGCCACCACCGAGCGGCTGCCGGCCGGGGAACACCTCGAGATGGGCGACGTCCTGCGCATCCACCTGCCGATCGGCCACTACGCCGACTTCTACGCCACGATGACCCAGGTCGGCAACGAGGTGGGCTACCACAACCCCGATTCGTTCCCCTGGGAAGCGCGCGGCATCGGCGCTCCGCACCTCGACCACGCCCTGATCGTCGGCGACGACATGGAGACCACCGAGAAGTTGTTCATGGACGTGCTCGACTTCTACCCGACCGAGCGGATGCTCGCCACGATGGACGAGGGTGCCCCGCTGATCGCCACCTGGCTGACCGCCGGCAACAAGTCGCACGACGTCGCCTTCCTGAAGGGCCCCGACGGCAAGTTCCACCACATGTCGTTCATGCTCAAGGACTGGGCCAAGGTCACCGACGCGGCCGACCTGATCGTGCACCGCGACATCCCGGTCGACCTGGCGCCGACCCGCCACGGCATCACCCGTGGTGAGACCTGCTACTTCTTCGACCCGTCGGGCAACCGCAACGAGACCTTCGCCGGTGGCTACTTCGCCTACCCCGACCGTCCGGTGATCAACTGGTCGATGGATCAACTCGGTAAGGGCCTCGACTACTACAAGCGCGAGGTCACCGACTCGTTCCTCACGGTCTACACGTGATCCCGCATCAGGAGCTGGCCGACGCCCTCCTGACCGCGTACCGCACCGGCGAGCCGGTGGAACCGTTCACCCCGCGGTTCCCCGGCGCCACCATCGAGGACGCCTACCGCGTGCAGCAATTGCAGGTCGCGGCCTGGCTGGACGACGGTGACCGGATCGTCGGGCACAAGGTCGGGCTGGCCTCGCGCGCCATGCAGGACATGATGGGGGTCAACCAGCCCGACTTCGTGCATCTGACCCAACGCATGTTCCACCTGGAACACGCCCCGATCCCGGTCGGCACCTTCCAGCAGCCACGGGTCGAACCCGAGGTGGCGTTCATCCTGGGCCGGCCGTTGACCGGCCCCGGTGTCTCGATCGCCGACGCGATCGCCGCGGTCGACCACGTCGTCCCGGCCCTGGAGTTCGTCGATTCACGGATCTCGAACTGGCAGATCCGGATCTTCGACACGGTTGCCGACAACGCCTCGTCCGGTGGTGTGGTGCTGGGGTCACGGCCGACCAAACTGGCCGACGTCGACCTGCGCCTGATGGGCTGCAACCTGTTCATCAACGGTGAACTGCGGGGCACCGGGGCCGGTGGTGCGGTGCTCGGCTCACCACTGAACGCGCTGGTGTGGTTGGCCAACACCCTCGGGCCGATGGGTGTCACCCTCGAGCCCGGACACGTCGTACTGCCCGGGTCGATGACCCGCGCCTTCGACGTTGCGCCGGGTGACTCGATCGTGGCGCACCTGGCCGGGCTCGGTTCGGTCACCACCTACTTGGCCAAGGAGGATCAGTGAACGACACCCCGTGGACTGCGCAGCGGCTGGCCGAGGAGTTGCTGGAGGCCGCCGACACGGCTACCTCCCGCACCTCGGTCGAGGCCGAATGGCCCGAACTCGATCTGGCAACCGCCTACCGGGCCCAGGACGCCGCCCTGGATCTGCGGTTGGCCCGCGGTGAGAAGTTGATCGGCATCAAGCTGGGGGTGACCTCGCGGGCCAAGCAGAAACAGGTCAACATCGACACCCCGAACGTGGCCTGGCTGACCGATGCGATGCGGCTCCCGGCCGGGGAACCGGTGGTGGTCGAGGAGTACATCCACCCGCGCGCCGAACCGGAGATCGCGTTCCTGCTCGGCCGCGATCTGGCCGGGCCGGGCATCGGACCCGAAACCGCCATGGCCGCCGTCGATGCGGTGTACGCGGCGGTCGAGATCATCGACAGCCGGTTTGCCGGGTACAAGTTCACGGTGACCGACGTCACCGCCGACAACGCCTCGTCGGGACGGTTCGTGATGGGCTCGGTACCGGCCTCACCGTTCGGCCTCGATCTGGCCCTCGAAGCCGTGCTGGTCGAGTCCGGTGGTGAGGTGATCGACTCGGCCACCGGGGCGGCGGTGTACGGCAATCCGGCCGAGGCATTGGCCTTTGCCGCGAACCTCCTGGGCGAACGGGGGCACACCCTCAAGGCCGGTTGGCTGGTGCTCACCGGCGGCATGACCGATGCCGTCCCATTGACCCCGGGCATGTCGGTGTCGGCCCAGTTCAGCAACCTCGGTTCGGTGACGGTGCGCGCCCAGTAGGCGTACGTCCCGCCCCACGTGCCCGATGATGCACCGGGCACGCCGCTCAACGACGAGTAGAACAAGGAGAGAGTCAGCCATGTCCAGCCAGATTCGTTCGGTGGTCAACTACGTCGGGGGCCGACCGGTCGAGACCGGCACCACCTTCGAGGTGTTCGATCCGGTGACCGGTGCGGTGGCCGCGCACGTGCACGAGGCGACCGCCGACACCGTGGACGCCGCGGTGCGAGCGGCCCGCGAGGCCCTGCGCGGACCCTGGGGCAAGCTCACCACCGATGAGCGGATCGACATGGTGCTCGGGATCGCCGACGGCGTGGGCAAGCGGTTCGACGAGTTCGTCGACGCCGAGGTGTCCGACACCGGGCAGGCCTTCAACATGGCCAAGCGGGTCAACATTCCGCGCGGCGCGGCGAACTTCCGCACCTTCGCGCACACCCTGCGCGAACACGCCACCGAGGCGTTCCGGATGGACACCCCCGACGGACTCGGAGCGCTGAACTTCGCGATCCGCCGTCCGCGCGGGGTGATCGGGGTGATCTCACCCTGGAACGCGCCGATGCTGCTGATGACCTGGAAGGTCGGGCCGGCCCTGGCATTCGGCAACACGGTGGTGGTCAAGCCGTCGGAGGAGACCCCGTCGACCGCGGCGCTGCTGGCCGAGGTGATGAACGATGTCGGCGTCCCCGCCGGGGCGTACAACGTGGTGCACGGCGCCGGGGCGGTGGGCGAAATGCTCACCACCCACCCGGATGTCGATGGCATCACCTTCACCGGTGAGACCGTCACCGGTTCGCGGATTCTGGAGGCCGTGGCGCCGACCCTGAAGGCCACCTCGATGGAGATGGGCGGCAAGAACCCCGGGATCGTGTTCGCCGACGCCGACCTCGACAACGCCACCCGCGTGCTGGGCCGCTCGATCTTCCTCAACGCCGGCCAGGTTTGCCTGGGCACCGAGCGGGTCTACATTCACGAGTCGATCTTCGATGAACTGGCCGGACGTCTGGTCGAGCACGCCAAGAGCCTCACGCCCGGCTTCCCGCACGAGGACGGCGTCACCCTCGGGCCGGTCGTCTCCCAGCAACAACAGCGCAAGATCCTGGACTACTACCAGGTGGCCGTCGACGAGGGCGCGAACGTGCTGGTCGGTGGCGGAGTGCCGTCCTTCGGTGACGAACGCGACGGTGGCTACTGGGTCGAACCCACCCTCTGGACCGGACTGGGCCACGACTCGCGCACCGCCCGGGAGGAAATCTTCGGCCCGTGCGCCGCACTGATCCCGTTCAGCGACGAGGACGAGGTGGTCGAGATGGCCAACGACACCAATTACGGCTTGTCGGCCACCATCTTCACCCGCGATCTGAGCCGCGCCCTGCGCGTCACCCAGCAACTCGAAGCCGGAGTGATCTGGGTCAACGAATGGTTCCTGCGCGACCTGCGCACCGCCTTCGGTGGGGCCAAGCACTCCGGTTTGGGTCGCGAGGGCGGCGTGCACGGTCTGGAGTTCTACACCGAGATCTCCAACATCTGCATCAAGATCTGAGCCCATCCCCGTCAAAACACACCTCGACCCCCGTTCGTCACATCGGACGGGGGTCGACGGTTGTTACGGGGCTGGGTGGATGCCTTCACCGGTGCCGCCACATACTGGCAGTTGGCCATGCGCACACGTGCGCCGTGTCGAAGCTGTCGTCAGACGATGACCGAACCGTCCGAGGGACGACGACGCCGGGGCGCGGCCACGGGGCCACTCCGCGGCCGCTCGACGTGAAA
>JAAYAO010000269.1 GCA_012719335.1 Propionibacterium sp.
AGACGCACCGAGGAGTAGAATTTCAGGGCCCGACCACCGGTCGTGGTCTCGGGCGAGCCGAACATGACACCGATCTTCTCGCGCAACTGGTTGATGAAGATCGCGGTGGTACCCGACCCGGACAGTGCACCGGTCATCTTGCGCAGGGCTTGGCTCATCAGCCGGGCCTGCAGGCCGACGTGCGAATCACCCATCTCGCCCTCGATCTCGGCCCGCGGGGTCAGCGCGGCCACCGAGTCGATCACGATCAGATCCAGCGCACCTGAGCGCACCAGCATGTCGGCGATTTCCAGGGCCTGTTCACCGTTGTCGGGCTGGCTGACCAGCAGGGCGTCGGTGTCGACCCCGAGCCGCTTGGCGTAGTCGGGGTCGAGTGCGTGTTCGGCGTCGACGAAGGCACAGATACCGCCGGCGGCCTGGGCGCTGGCGATCGCGTGCAGGGCGACGGTGGTCTTACCCGAGGATTCCGGGCCGTACACCTCGACCACCCGGCCGCGCGGCAGGCCGCCGATGCCGAGCGCCACGTCCAGGGCGATCGATCCGGTGTTGATGACTTCGATCGGGGCGCGCGTCTCGTCACCGAGACGCATCACCGAACCCT
This sequence comes from Propionibacterium sp., assembly GCA_012719335.1. GTDB lineage: Bacteria > Actinomycetota > Actinomycetes > Propionibacteriales > Propionibacteriaceae > JAAYAO01. Next base: position 602 of record JAAYAO010000269.1, read on the forward strand.
TGCCGTGGGCTTTCTCGATCTGGGCAAGGGCGGCTTGCAGAGCCTTCTCACGATCGGTGGCTGCGGCCATCGTGCTTCCTTCCATCGGTGCCCCGGTCGGGGCGTGGGGGTGATTGGTGCTGACACCCAAGACAGTAGGCAGCGGCACCGACAGTTTTCCCTCAACCGGGCTCGGCTGTGGAGAACTTTCGTCGATTACCTCGACCCACCGGCCAATTTATGAGAACACACGTTCGACACCAAGGCAACACGCCGAGAAATCCGGACGAACCGGGTCAGGGCAGTTCCCAGGTGTGCACCGGTTCGTTGGCATCCATCCCGGCTCGGTAGGCGGCGAGCATCTCGGTCAACGCCAACTCCCGCGACAGGCCGCGACTCTCCAGCCGGGCCACCGCCGACGTCTGCCACCAGGCCCCGTTGCGGCCGGTGCGGGTGCGTTCCTCGATCACCCCCAGGTACCGGTCGCGCACCTCCGGCCGGGTCCCCCAGGCGTCCAGCCCTTCGGCGGCCAACTCCAGCAGTTGATCCAACACCAGCTCCGCCACCCCGATCTCACCGGCCGAGGGCCACAACACGTTGGCATCCAGGCCGCGTTGGGCACAGGAGCGGAAGTTCTGCTCCGCGGTGCTGAACGACAGCGTCGACCAGACCGGACGCTCGGCATCGGCCAGGGCCCGCACCACCCCGTAGTAGAAGGCGGCGTTGGCCAGGGTGTCGACCACACTCGGCCCGGCCGGCAACACCCGGTTCTCGACCCGCACGTGGGCCTTGTCGTCGACCACGTCGTACACCGGCCGGTTCCACCGGTACACGGTGCCGTTGTGCAGGCGCAGTTCGCGCAACTGCGGGGCCCGTCCGGCGGCCAACTCGGCGCGCGGATCCTCCTCGCTGAGCTCCGGCAGCAGGGACGGGAAGTAGCGGGCGTTCTCGTCGAACAGGTCGAAGATCGAGGTGATCCACCGGTCACCGAAGAACACCCGCGGACGCACCCCCTGGTTGCGCAACTCCGGGGGACGGGTGTCGATGGCCTGGTGGAACAGTTCGATCCGGGTCTCGGCCCACAGCCGTCGACCGAGGAAGAACGGGGAGTTCGCCGCGACCGCCACCTGCGGGGCCAGAAAGGCCTGGGCGGCGTTCCAGTACCGGGCGAAATCCTCCGGCGCCACCTGCAGGTGCAACTGCGCGCTGGTGCAGGCGCTCTCCGGGGCGATGTCGGGCCAGGCGGTGCGCAGCCGTTCACCGGCGACCCCGGGGCCGGTGATGTCGATGTCCATGTCCTCGCCGCGGAAGGCGAAGATCGAGTCGTTCAGTTCGGCGAACCGGGCCGAATCGCTCATCCAGGCCCCGGTCAGATCGTCGGGGCGCAGGGTCGGCAGGATGCCGATCATCACCAGGTGCATCCCCAGATCGCGGGCGGCCCCGGCCGCGGCGTTCAACGAATCCCGCAGGCCGTGCTCCAGTTCGAAGGCGGCCCCGCCGTCGATGGTGCGCGGGGGCACGTTCAGCTCGATGTTGTAACGGCCGAGTTCGGCCACGAAATCGGCGTCGGCGATCCGGGCCAGGGCATCGGCATTGCGCATCGCCGGGCGTCCCTCGAAATCGACCAGGTTCAGTTCGATCTCCAACCCGATCGTGTCGGAGGCCGGTTGGATCAGGTCCCCCACCAGCATGGATTCGAACACGTCCAGACATTCCTGCACCTTGCGGCGGTAGGCCCGCCGGTGTTCGCGGCCGGTGTCGGCCCCGATCTCCTCGCCCATCCCATCCCCCTCAGCGCTCGCGGTCGTCCAACTCCAGGTAGGCCCAGACCGCCCGCCACACCTGCTTCGGCGGCACCCCCGCGGCCAGTGCCTCGTCCACGGTTCGGCCCTGTAGTTCGGCGATCACCTGCATCGACGCCCAGACCGGGGCATAGGCGGCGCCCAGGTGCCGGGCCAATCGTTCCCGCAATTCTGCCAGCCGCACTATGTCTCCCCCATCCACGCAACAGTATGTCGCCTTCCATGCCGCCGCGATAACGCTAGACTGCCGCGCATGGCTGCTAAGACTCCCACCGCCGCGTTCTCCGTGCGCGTTCATGTCCGTTTGGTCGACCGTCCCGGAACCCTGGGCCGGTTGACCGTTGCGATCGGCGAGGCCGGCGGCAACATCACCGCACTGGACGGGTTCAAGATCAAGTCGCTCCACATGGAGGACGAGATCAACATCTACTGCAGCTCCGAGGAGCACCAGCAGGAGGTGCGGCGGGCCATCGAGGCGGTCGACGGGGTGGAGATCCTGGCCTGGGAGGACCGCACCTTCGATCTGCACGAGGGCGGCAAGATCAGCACCGCGGTGAAGAAGGAGGTGCACACCCTCAACGACCTGGCGATGGTGTACACCCCCGGTGTCGCGCGGGTCTGCACCGCGATCTCCGAGGACGTGAACCTCA
>JAAYAO010000270.1 GCA_012719335.1 Propionibacterium sp.
ATCGGCTCCATGGACGCAGCGGCGTTCAGCTTCATGGTGCAGCTGCCCAGCGGGATCATCCCCCGGTCCAGGGCGATGTCGCGGTCGGCGAGGGTGCGCAGGTATCGCATCATCGCGGTTTCGCTGTGGTGGCTGTGGAACACCGGATGGGTGCAGAACGGGGTGCTCCGGTCGTGGTCGGCCAGGCCGCCCACCGGCGTCGAGCTTGCACCCGTGGTGGGTTCGGCCCCGGCGAACACGGCCAGCACCTCGTCCACCTCGGCGTCGGTGACGTCCTCGCCGATGGAGATGCCGACGGTGTCGGCATCGATCCGGCGCAGGTGCAGGCCGCGGGCCCGGGCGGCCGAGACCACGGTGTCGGCCGTGCCCGGCGTGCGGACGCCGATGGTGTCGAAGAAGTGTTCGTGGGTGAGCGGACGACCGGCGGCAGCCAGGGCTTCGGCCAGCCGGCGGGCCTTCCGGTGCACGTCGGTGGCGATCCGGCGCAGCCCGTCCGGGCCGTGGTAGACCGCGTACATCGCGGCCACCACCGCCAGCAACACCTGGGCGGTGCAAATGTTGGAGGTCGCCTTCTCACGGCGAATGTGCTGTTCGCGGGTTTGCAGGGCCAGACGCAGGGCCGGGACGCCGTCGGCATCGGTGGAGAGCCCCACCAGGCGGCCCGGCAGGCTGCGTTGCAGGCCGTCGCGCACCGCCATGTAGCCGGCGTGCGGGCCGCCCCCGAACAGCGGCACCCCGAAGCGTTGGGCGCTACCGACGACGATGTCGGCCCCCCATTCGGCCGGTGGGGTGATCAGGGTCAGGGCGAGCGGGTCGGCGGCGGCGATCACCAGGGCGCCGTTGTCGTGGGCCTTATCGGCGATCGCCCGCAGCTCGGTCAGGGTGCGAAGTCGCCCCGAGGCGCCGGGTACCTGCACCACCACCGCGAAGGCGTCGTGGGTTTGCAGGTCGGCGACCAGGTTGTCGCTGCCGGCGGTCACTTCCCAGCCGGCGGCCTCCGAGCGGGTGCGGACCACCGCGGTGCTCTGCGGCAACAGGTCGGGGTCGAGGATCGCCACCTGGTGCTTCTTCACCGAGCGCCGGGCCAGGGCGATCGCCTCGGCCACCGCGGTGCCCTCGTCCAGCAGGGACGCGTTCGCCACCGGAAGCCCGCTGAGGTCACTGATCAGGGTCTGGAAGTTGAACAGGGCTTCCAGCCGGCCCTGGCTGATCTCGGGCTGGTAGGGGGTGTAGGCGGTGTACCAGGACGGGTCCTCCAGCACATTGCGCCGGATCACCGCCGGCGTGATGGTGCCGTGGTACCCCAGCCCGATCATCGACCGGCCCGGGTTGTTGCGCGCGGCCAAGTCGGCGAGCCGGTGTTGGGCAGCGGTTTCGGTCAGCGGGGCGGGCAGATCGAGGGCCGCGTGCTCCCGCAGCTTCGCCGGGACGGCCCGGTCGATCAGGGCGTCGAGCGAGTCCACCCCGATCACGCCGAGCATCGTGTCGACATCGCTGCTGCGTGGTCCGAGATGACGATCGATGAAGGCGTCGGAAGGCACGGCGGCTCGCTTTCGGTGTCGATAATCTGCCTTCGCCCGACCCTACCGCCGTGCGGTGATCCGTGTGGCACCGCCACCGGGATCCGCTGATCCGGGCCTGGTCCTGGTTTCGACGGGCTCAACCGACGGATCCAGGCGGTCCTGGTTTCGACAGGCTCAACCGACAGACCCGGACGGGCTCGGCCGACGGAACCGCGGGTCAGGCGTGTTTGCGGGCGCGGCGCTGGGCGAGTTCGTCGGGGACGACCGGTTCGGGTTCGGCCTTGCTCATCGGCAGGGTCAGCAGCTTGCCCTCGATCGACTTCCAGACTCCGCCCAGGGCGATACCGAACACGCCCTGGCCCCCGCGCAGCAGGTCGACCACCTGATCGTCGGAGGTGCACTCGTAGACCGAGACACCGTCGCTCATCAGGGTGACCTGGGTCAGATCGTCCACCCCGCGGGAGCGGAGGTGCTCGATCGCGGTACGGATCTGCTGCAGCGAGATACCGGCGTCGATCAGCGACTTGATCACCTTCAACAGCAGGATGTCGCGGAAGCTGTAGAGCCGTGAGGTGCCCGACCCGGTGGCTTCGCGCACGGTGGGCACGACCAGTTTGGTGCGGGCCCAGTAATCCAGTTGGCGGTACGTGATGCCGACGATGTCGCAGGCCACCGGGCCACGGAATCCGACATCCTCGGGCAGCGGCGCGAAGTCGCCGTCGAACAACAAGTCCTGTGCCGCGGCGGGTGTCGCCTCATCGGCAGGTTGCTGTTGATACGTCACGGTACCCTCGCATTCTGCTGCTTGTCGGTTGCGGCCGGTGGCCGTCCGGGTCAACCCGACCCTACTGCGTCCGACGCCGTCACCGGTTCAGGGCAACGCCGTGCGTCGCGGCAAGTCTGATTCCGAAATGATAACGCCGTCACGCCTGTTCGGGGTCATCGGATTCGGGATCGGTGCCGAAATCCTCCGGTGAGACGTGGTCCAGAAACTCCCGGAACTTCTCCACCTCGTCGTCCTGCTCCTCTTCGGGCACGGCGATCCCGGCCTCGTCGAGGACTTCCTCCGAGCACAGGATCTGCACCCCGCAGCGCAACGCCAGCGCGATCGCGTCCGAGGGTCGGGCACTGATCTCGGCCTCGGCGAACACCAGTTCGGCGTAGAAGGTGCCGCCGCTGATCTCGGTGATGTGTACCTCGCGCAGTTGGTGACCCAGTTCGCTCAGGGTGTTCACCATCAGGTCATGGGTGAGCGGCCGGGGCGGCACATTGCCCTCCTGGACGTTGGCGATCGCCGAGGCCTCGTTGGCGCCGATCCAGATCGCCAGATAACGCGCACCACCCACTTCCCGCAGCAGCACCATCGGTGCGCTGGAGGGCATTTCGACCCGTACCCCGACGACATCAAGCTCGCGCATGCCCCCAGCCTAACGACGAAGGCCAACCTTCGTCACCGGTCCATCGCCTGCCGCATCATCGCCGCGTGGGCGGTGGCGGCCAACTGCACCACCTCGGCGGCCAGTTTGCGATTGCCGGAGCGGCGCAGGTGCGGGGCCAGGGCCTGCTCGATCAACCCGACCTCCCGGGTGGCGGCCAACTGGAAGGCGCGCAGGTGCCGGGCGTCCATGCCGTACTCGGCGAGCCGGCGGGCCACCAGACCGATCGTCACCGCGTCGCGGCCGTAGAACCGTGAGCCGCGTCGGGAGGTGATGATGTGCTGGCGTTCCAACTCGGCCAGGAAGGCCTCGGGCAGGCCGGTGGCCTTGAGGAACTCCCCCCGTGACAGCCGCAGCTCCTTCGGTTGGGGGGTGCGTGGCTGTTGCGCGGCGGGCGCGGCGGCCTGGCCGGTGGGTGCGGGTTGATTCACCGCCGGCGGGGTCAGGCCCCGGTCGATCATGTCGAGGTGTTCACGAATCACCTTGTGCGGCAGGTAGTGATCGCGCTGCATCGTCAGGATGTAGCGCAGCCGGGCGATGTCGTTCTCCGAGTACAGCCGGTAGCCGGACGGGGCACGTTCGGGCGTGAGCAAGCCCTCGCTCTCCAGGAATCGAATCTTCGAGATGGAGATGTCGGAGAACTCGTTCTTCAGAATGGCCAGCACCTGGCCGATCCGACGTACCTCGCCGGCCATCAGCTCATGTCGTGCGGACTGGCGAAGTACACCAACCGGAACTTGCCGATCTGAACCTCGTCGCCGGTGCGCAGGGTGACCTGCCCGTCGATCAGGTCACGGTTGACATAGGTGCCGTTGAGACTGCCGACGTCGGAGACCACCAGAGTGTTGCCCTGCCGCACGAAGCGGACGTGGTGGCGCGAGACCGTCACATCGTCGAGGAAGATGTCCGACCCGGGATGCCGTCCGGCGGTGGTTTCGGGCTTGTCGACCAGGATCCGGGACCCGGCCTCTGGGCCGCGACGCACCAGGAACAGCGACGACCCCTGCGGCAGGGCGTTGATCGCCTGCTCCTCGTCCGGGCTCAGTTCCGGGCCGGCGGAGAGCGGCTCCTCGGCCACGCTCGGGATCACCTTGGTGGTGTCGGCGTTGGCCATGGCCTCGGTGCTCACCGCACGTCCACATTGGGAGCAGAAGCGAGCATTGGATTGATACTCATACCCGCATTGGGAACAGAACGGCATGTGGATCAGTCTCTCATGTGTCGAAAGAGGTGAACGGGACGCCCCTCAGTCGCCGACCTCGGCGGCGTAGGCGTCGGCGTCCATCAGGTCGTCGAGATCGGAGTCGTCGGACACCTCGACCTCGAACAACCAGCCGTCGCCGTAGGCGTCGTTGTTGATCACCTCGGGACGGTCCCCGACCACCTCGTTGATCTGGGTCACCACCCCACCGACCGGGCAGAAGATGTCGGACACCGACTTGGTGGATTCGAGTTCACCGACCGAATCGCCGGCGCTCACCTCGTCACCCACCTCGGGCAGCGACACGTACACGATGTCGCCCAACTGCTCGGCGGCATACTCGGTGATGCCGATCCGCACCGTGGCACCATTGCCGTCGCGCACCCATTCGTGGTCGCTGCTGTACTTGAGATCCTCGGGGAACTCGGCCATCTGTCCTCCTCGTGTGGCGCGTCTCTCACCCTAGGGCACCCGGTGCCGGTTATCGCACCGGCTCGGCGTACTGATTCTCGCGTGGTTCGTGCAGGGCGGTGATTTCGATCCGCTCGCTGCGGGTGACGGTGACGTGCCCACCCACCCGGGGGCTGGTGATCTCGCTGACCAACCCGCCGCGGAAGCGGGCACCCTCCTCCAGGGCGTGCGGGTCACCGATCACCTCCATCTTGATCGGGGTGGTCAACGGTTTGCCGTCGATCAGCAGGCTGTCGGGGCCCTGGGCGATCCAACTGGACGTCACCAGCCGGATCGAATCGTTGAACTCGATCACCTCCGCGCCGGCATCGCGCATCTCCCCGATCGCGTTCAGCACCACATCGACGCCGACCTTGCCCTCCGGGTCGGAGATCCGGATCACCACACCGGGGCCCTCGGCCGGCACCGTCCCGGCCAGGATCTGCATCGTGGTGAGCCGCTTCTGGGCCTGTTCCCGGGCGACCCGTTCGGAGTCCTGGCCCGACACCAGCTCGTCGCGGGTGCGCTCCAACTCGGACAGCTCCATTTCCAACCGGCGGGTCTCCTGGGTGAGGGAGTCGAGCATCTGCACCAGGTCGGAGCGGCGCAGCGAGGCATAGGTCTCGTCCTGGGTGGACACCCGGATCTGCATCACCACGGCCATCGCGAAGAAGGCCAGGATCACCGCGACGATCACCTGACCGGCACCGGGGCGCAGCAACCGGCCCCAGTCGATCTTGGTGTCGGTGCGGCCGGTACCGCCGCGCAGGGCGGCCAGGGTCTCGTCGTCGTCACTGCTGCGGTCGAGTTCGGGGTCGAGTTCGGCTCGTTCCCGGCGCCGTTGGGCGCGGCGGGTCAGTACCCCGGATTGGCGGAACCGGGACCGGGGACGTGGGGTGCGGCGTTCCTCCTCAGGCACGGAACACCTGCCTTCGGATCGCTGCGGCGTTGGTGAAGATCCGGATGCCCAGCACCACCACCACGCCGGTCGACAACTGTGAGCCGACCCCGATCTGGTCGCCGATCCACACGATCAGCGCTGCGATCACCACATTCGACAGGAACGACACCACGAACACCCGGTCGGTGAAGGTGCCCTCCAAGAAGGCCCGCAACCCGCCGAACAGGGCGTCCATCGCCGCCACGATGGCGATCGGCAGGTAGGGCTGCACCCACGCCGGGATCGACGGTTCGAGCAATACGCCCAGCACGATGCCCACGATCAGGCCGAGTAGCGCGATCATCGGGTGGTGCTCCTTTGTGCGTGCCGAAGGTCCTGGCCGGGGTCGGCCGACAGGTCCAGATTCTCGACGGTACGCGAATCGAACCGCAAGCCGAAGTTCTGGGTAACATAGTCCCACCATCGGCCGCCGGAGGATTCGGCGAAATCGGCGAGCAAGGTGTTCGGATCACCGATCGCCTCGACGACGTAGGGCCGGGTCAGCGACCGGTAATCCACGGTGATCGATTCACCGGCGCCGCGGATGGCGGTCAGCGTGCTGAGGCGGTGGCCGTTGATCGAGATCGCCTCGGCGCCGCTGACCCACAGGCCGTTCACCAACTGTTGCAGGTCGGTGTCGACGACCCGCTGGTTCACATCGGCCCCCGGGGCGTCGTCGACGGTGAGCACCACCCCCGGGCCGCGCACCGCCACGCCGCTGGCCGAGGCTTCGAGCCGTTCGAGCTCCAGCCGCAGATCCTCCAGGTCACCCTCCTGGTTGATCGCCTCACTCTGCAGGCGCACCACTTCGGCATCGACCCGCTCCACGTCGGCCTGCAGTTCGTTCTGGCGGCCGCGGGCGGCTTCGATGTGGCGGATCAGTTCCTCGCGTTCGGCGGCGATCAGCGGGCGGGTGTTGGTGGTCTGTACCGCGGCCACCGCGAACAGGGCACCGGCGATCAGCATCGCGACCAGCATCAGCACCCGAGCCCTCGGTCGACGGGGACGCGCCGCGGCCCGGGCGTAGTCGGGGTCGAGGGCGTCCTCGGTGATTTCGCGCAGCAGACTCATCGACGCGTCGGGACGTCGCTGCGAGCTGCTCACCCGGCCACTGTAGGTCATCGGATCGGATTTCCCCCCGGCTCACCGGGCAATGCCATACTTCGCCCATGCGTGCTGAGGACTATCCCTATTTCGATGCACCCTTCCTGGCGTTCGCCCATCGCGGCGGGCCGCTGCTGCCCGAGAACGTGGGCCGGGAGAACAGCCTGCACGCTTTCGTCCGGGCGGTCGACCTCGGCTACCGCTACCTCGAGACCGACGTCCATGCCACTGCCGACGGGGTGTTGGTCGCTTTCCACGACGACCGGCTGGACCGCGCCACCGACGGCACCGGGCTGATCGCCGACCTGCCCTGGGCCGAGGTGCAGCAGGCCCGGATCGGGGGCCTGGAACCGATCCCGACGATGGCGGAGGTCTTCGAGACCTTCCCCGGGGTGCGGTTCAACATCGACATCAAGTCCCCCACCGCAGTGCTGCCGCTGGTCGAGGCGATCGTGGCCCATCGGGCCCAGCAACGGGTCTGCGTGACCTCCTTCGGGGGTGATCGGCTGGCCGCCTTCCGTCGGCGGATGGGCACCCATGTGGCGACCGGAATGAGCCGCTTCGAGGTGGCCCGAACCAGGTTCGTGCCCCTGCTCCCCCGGCTCGGGCCGGCTCCCGGGGTGGTGTTGCAGGTGCCGGTGCGCAGCACCATCGCCGGACGTCAGGTGCCGATCGTCACCCCCGGCCTGATCCGTACCGCACACGCCACCGGCCGGCAGGTGCACGTGTGGACGATCGACGAGCCGGACGAGATGCACCGCCTGATCGACCTGGGGGTGGACGGCCTGATCAGTGACCGGATCGATGTGCTGCGCGAGGTGTTGATCGACCGCGGTCTGTGGTGGGAAGGCTGAGCCGGACGGCGGAAGGCCCGCCGCACGATGCGACGGGCCTTCGGTGAAAGGTGTGGATCAGGCGGATCGGCCGAGTTGGCCCGAACGCAGCAGCTCCAGGCGTTCGGCGAGCAACTCCTCCAGTTCGGTGACCGACCGGCGTTCCAGCAGCATGTCCCAGTGGGTGCGTACCGGTTTGACTTCCTTCTCCTCCGGCAGCGACCCGTCGGTGCGTTGGGCGACGATGCCGCACCGCGGGCATTCCCATTCGGTGGGCAGGGTTGCTTCTTCGGCGAACACCAGGTCGAAGTGGTGCCCGTTGGTGCAGTCGAAACCGATCTCCCGACGCGCGGCGAACTCGATGCCCGCCTCGTCCTCGAAACTCTTGCTCCCCAAGCCCGCTCCGCGCAATGTTCGCTCAGCCATGTTCTCCCCCTCGCAGGTGATCTCAGCCGTATCAACGCGGCAGCAACCGGATTTGTTCCCTCAGGGCAGTAGCCGGCCCACCACGACGTCCCCGTCCGGGTCGTCATCGTCGCTGTCCGGCGCGGTTTCACCGGGGATCACCCCGGACCGCTCCCGGCCCCGGGAGACCTGACGTTCCATGCTCGCCCCGATCACCCGACGCACCAGGCCACGGGTGGGTGGAATCAGCAGGACCAACCCCAGCACGTCCGACAACAACCCCGGGACGAGCAACAGCAGAGCACCGAGCACCACCAGGGAGCCGTCGAGCAGTTCCCGGCTCGGCATCCGGCCCTCGCGCAGCGCCGCCATCAGCGAACGCCACGCCTTGGTGCCCTCCCGCAACACCAGGAACAGCCCGAGCAGGCTGGTGGCCAACACCACCACGACGGTGGCGAGCACACCGATCCAGCGGCCGACCAGCACCAGGGTCAACACCTCGGCCAGCGGCACCGCGACCAACACCACCGGGATCAGGGCACGCATCCCCCAGCCGCCGCTGCGGCGGGTTGGGGTGGTGCCGATCTGGACACGCGGGTGCTCCGGACGGGTGGGATCGGGGGTCATCGGTTCTCCTGTGCCTCGACGAGGATCACTCCAGTGTGCCAGCCGGGCCCGCACCGACGAACGATCCGGGCCCGGCCGGGGTGGATCTTCCCGACGAGATCGCCGTGACGTGCTGCGGTCAGCTCCGGCCGGTGGTGACGCCCTTGCGGGTGACCCGGCCCACCAGGCGGCGCAGTTGGCCGATCCGGTGGTCGATCCCCCACAAGGTGGTGCGGATCAGGGCTTCGATCACGATCGAGCGGCTCATCTTGGAGTCGCCCCGTTCTCGTTCGACGAAGGTGATCGGCACCTCCTCGACGGTGCAACCGGCCTTCAGCGCCCGCCAGGTGAGGTCCACCTGGAAGCAGTAGCCGGCCGAGGCGACCTCGTCGAGGTTGATCGCCCGCAGGGTGTCGGCCTTGAAGGCGTTGAACCCGCCGGTGGCGTCCTTGATCGGGATGCCCAGCATCAACTGGGTCCAGAAGTTGCCGCCCTTGGACAGCACCTCCCGCGACTTGGGCCAGTTCACGATCCGTCCGCCGCGCACCCAGCGCGACCCCTTCACCATGTCGGCGCCGTTGGCCAGGGCGTCCAGCAGCCGGTGCAGTTCTTCCGGCTGGTGGGAGCCGTCGGCGTCGTGTTCGATCAGCACGTCGTAACCGTTGTCCAGGCCCCAGTGGAAGCTGTCCAGGTATGCCGCGCCGAGGCCTTCCTTGCCGCGGCGGTGGTTCACGTGCACGTGATCGTCGTCGGCGGCGAGCCGGTCGGCGATCGCGCCGGTGCCGTCGGGTGAGTTGTCGTCGGCGATCAGCACGTGCACGTCGGGTTCGGCCTTGCGGATCCGTCCGACGATCGATTCGATGTTCTGGGCCTCGTTGTAGGTGGGGATGACCACCAGAACCCGGCCCACACCGTTGTCGGTGGCATCGGCGAACTCTGCACTACTCACTGTTTGTCCGTTTCTGGGTTGACGCTGGCTTGGGAACCATCATGCTCGCCGCCGGCAACCGGACGCCACCGGGGCCCGAGGACCGGCCCGGCGACGGCCGCGGCCAGGCCGAGCACCATCAGGATGACCGACACCGGGCCGGCCAGCCACCGGGCCGGGGTCCGCACCGGCCCGCTGTGCATCTCGTAGACCCGGTGGGCGGCGGTGAACTCCTCGGTACGGTCGAGCACCCGTCCGCGCGGATCGATCAGCCCCGACACCCCCGAGGTGGTGCTCACCGCAATCTCACGGCGGCCCTCCATCGCCCGGGCCCGGGTGATCGCGAACTGCTGTTCGATCTGGCCGGAGTAGCCGTACATGGCGTTGTTCGACTGCACCACCACGATGTCGGGGTCACCGCCGAACATGGTGGCGACGGTGTCGTCGTAGGCCAGTTCGTAACACAGCACGTCACCGATCACCAGGTGTCGCCCGTCGTTCAACTGCCCGCGCAACAAGCCCGGTTCGGTGCCGGGCACCGACTGTTTGCCGACCGCCGACAACATCGGCACCAGGGGCAGGAAGAAGTCACGCATCGGGATCCATTCACCGAACGGCACCAGATCCTGTTTGTCGTAGCGGTCGACGATGCCGTCCTCGGGGTCCCACCACAACACGGTGGTCTGCCGCTCCCCGTCACCGGGGCCGTCCATCACCGCGCCGACCAGCACCGGCAGCCCGGTCACCTCGGTCGCGGCCTCGACCGTGGCCCGGGTGCGGGCGTCCCGGGTCGGGTCGGCATCGGTGGAACTCTCCGGCCAGACGACCAGATCGGGCATCGGGACGCGGCCGGCGTGGGCGTGCGCCATCAAGGTGGTGGTTTCGGCCAGATGGTTGTTCGGCATCGACCGGGCCCGGCCCATCGAGTTCACCCCGACCCCGAAGACGTTGCCCTGCACCACCGCGACGTTGACCCGCTCGTCCCCCGGTGGTGGTTGGGGGGCCCACCCGCGCAGCCCCTGGCCCACCCCGAGTACGGCCACCGCGGCGACCAACGCGGGGACGGCGACCACCGGCCGCGACGGGGCGCGGCGCAGCAGCCACAGCAGGCCGGTGCCGGTCAGGATGATCAGGAAACCGACCCCGGCGACCCCGAGAATCGGCAACCAGCCACCGTAGGGCGAATCGACGCTGGTGAAGCCCAGCCGCATCCAGGGGAAACCACCCCACGGTTGCCGCGAGAACCAGAACTCACAGGCCGACCAGGCCATCGCCAGCCACAGCGGCCAGCCGGGCAGGCCCCGATGGGCCGCGGCCCGGCCCAGCGCCACCCGGGGCTGGATCATCGTGGACGCCATCCCGAGCAGGGCGAAGAAGCAGGCCTCCAGGGCGACCACCCCGATCAGGGCGGGGGCGGTGAACACCGCCAGCCATTCGATGCCCAGGGCCCACAGGCCCGCCCCGTAGGCGAAACCGGTCAGGGCCGCCATCGGCAGCCGTACCTGACTGGTCAGGGCGGCGAACAGGGCGACGGTGAAGGGGGCGACGAACCACAGGGCGAACGGTTCGAAGGCGACCGCGGTGAGCACACCGGCAGCGGCCGCAGCGGCGATCCGCAACGGCCCCGGGAGCCCGATCACTCGATCTCGGCGGCCGGGTCCGGGCGTTCCTCACGACGGCGGCGGCCCCAGCCGGGCCACCGTTCACCGGCCTCCGGTTGGGGCCAGTAGGTCTTCTGCCGTTCCACCGGCACCACCGCGGTTCCCACCGCCCGGGCCACCACCAGGGGTTCGTCCAGTACCACCGCGGCGGTGCTGCGAATCTGGGCGTCGTCCTCGAGCCGGGCCCGGCTGCGGCACAACACCCGGGCCTCGAACTGCATCTCGCGGCTGGTGTTGCCCACCCGGATCAGCTTGCCCTCGACCTCGAGCACATCACCGGGGTGTACCGGCGCGGTGAAGTCGACCTCGGAGTATCCGACGAACTGCCCCTCGTCACCGTCGGTGCGGATGCAGATCTCGGCGGTGACCTGACCGAACAGGCCCATCAGGAACGAGCCGTCGACCATGCCCCCGAGGAAGAAGGCATCGCGATGGCCCACATAGCGTTTGTGGGTCACCGTCAATCCCAGTTGGGACTCGGCGTTCGACATGGTGCCTCCTGACTGATCCGCGTGCGGCAGTGCTCAGTGTACTGGCCCTGCCCGACGGCTGTTGTGGATTCACCACACCTGACACCATGGGGCGGTGACCGAATCCCGGCTGATGCTGCTCGACACCGCTTCGTTGTACTTCCGAGCCTTCCACGGCCTGCCCGACACGCTGCGCTCCCCCGACGGGCGGCCGGTCAACGCGGTGCGGGGGTTGCTCGATTTCATCGCCCGGCTGGTCACCGACCATCGGCCCACCCATCTGGCCTGTTGTTGGGACGATGCCTGGCGGCCGGCATGGCGGGTGGCCTTGTTGGACTCCTACAAAACCCACCGGGTGGACGCCGAGGCCGGGCCGGACGCCGAGGAGGCACCCGATGCGCTGAACGCCCAAGTGCCGATGATCCGGGCCGTGCTGGACGCCCTGGGGTTGCCGATCGTCGGGGTGGCCGACCACGAGGCCGATGATGTGATCGGATCCCTCGCCGCACAGGTGGCGGCCACCGGGGCGGCTGCGGTGGATGTGGTCACCGGTGACCGGGACCTGTTCCAGCTCGTCGATGACGACGCGCGGGTGCGGGTGATCTATGTCGGACGCGGCATCAGCCGGGCCGAACTGGTCGACCGGGCCTGGGTGCGGCAGTCCTACGGCATCGAACCAGGGGCCTATGTCGACTTCAGTGTGCTGCGCGGCGACCCGTCCGACGGTATTCCCGGCGTCCCCGGAATCGGGGTGAAGACCGCCGCAGCCCTGCTCACCGCACACGGATCGCTCGACGGCATCCTGGCCGCGGCGAGTCGTGCCGACGGCGGCGTCGCCCCCGGGGTGCGCGCGAAACTCGCGGCCGCGATCGACTATCTGGCCGTCGCCGGCGATGTGGTGCGGGTGGTGCCGGATCTGGCCGTGCCCGACCTCGACGCGTTGGTGCTGCCGTCGGCCCCGTCCGATGAGGCCGAGTTCACCCGGCTCACCACCGAGTACGGCCTGGGTGGCAGCGCCGAACGGGTCCGCAAGGCGCTGCAGCACGAGGCGTGACCGGCTCGTCCCGGTTACCGGCCGGTAACGAAAGAGGAAGCTGAGATCCTTGTGTTCCTAAGCACCTTCAATGGTTTTCTGTCGCAAAGACGGTCACAATGAGGTAACGGTCGCCGCATTCCGGCAGCTGACCCCTTGTATTGGAGGTGATCGGCGATGGAGAACTCGTTCATTGCATTCGCGGGTCGCCCGTGGGATGTCGCAGATGCCACTCATCCCTCCAGATTCGTGGGTGAGTTCACGACATTCGACGAGGCGCTCGTTGCCTACCCGTCGGTGCGTTTCGTGGAGCTGCCCACGCGTTCCGGCCGCCGCCGTTGGCGCGGCCAGGGCCCGCAACCCGGCTTCATCGTCCAGCTCGAGCAGGTACACGCCGAGCTCAACGTGTGGAGCCGAATCGCCTGACCCGGTGCGTCGATCACGCACCGCAGCCACCCTCCCGACACGCCACCGCGAGTCGGGTGATGCCCGGACGACACCGGCAGGTCACCGGATCGTCACGCAAAAATCCCCTGACAACAGCGCGTCCTCTCCCATACGCTGACGCTGGCAGATCCACACTGTTGCCGTAGCACGATGCCGGGAGGAGGTCACCCATGTCGAATCGAGTGTTCGGTGCCCATCGGGGCACGCTCGCCCAGCGCGGCGAGATGTGCGGTGGGCCGCGGCCGGAGCTGTGGCGTCGCAGCGCGATCGACGGGTGTCCAGCCGGTGGCGGCAGGAGTGTTCCTGTGCCGTCGTCCCTGGGCCGTCCCGCGTGCGCGCGTGGCGGCTCTTGTGTTTCCGGGCCGAAGCGGCGCGGGTGGACGAGGGGGAGACGATGAGCGCGGTTCTGGTGTTGAACACCGACAACACGGCCCTGCACACCGTCACGCTGCAGCACGCCATCGGGATGCTGGTGCGCGAGGTCGCGATCGTCGAGCAGGCCCGGGAGGGGCTGAACCTGGGGCCCTACCCCTATCCCCTCGTGTTGCGGTTGGTGCGGTACGTGAAGACCGCCTTCCTGTACACCCGGGCCCCGGGGTGGACCAAGCGCGGGGTGCTGCGCCGTGACCGGCACACCTGTGCCTACTGCGGTGGGCAGGCCGGCACCGTCGACCACCTCGTCCCGCAATCACGTGGTGGACGCAACAGTTGGTTGAACACCGTGGCCGCGTGCAGCCCGTGCAACACCCGCAAGGCGAACCGCACTCCCGAGGAGGCGGGGATGCCGTTGCTGTTCACGCCGTATCCGCCCAGCCGTGCCCAACTGGCCCGGTTGGATCAGCGCGGCGAGAGCAGGTAGACCGCGTTCGCGGCGAGCAGGTTCGGAGCTCGCCGCGCGCGCGGGTCGAGCCGCCCGTCGGGGGCGAACAGGTCGCGACGCTCGATGCCGAGACCGACCAGTTCGAACAA
>JAAYAO010000271.1 GCA_012719335.1 Propionibacterium sp.
GAGCGCGTCCGGGAAGGTCTCACCGGAGACCACGGCGTAGTTCCGCGGGTTGCCGAACGTTGCCTCGGCGGTCAGGGTCGCGGTCTCGTACCGGTTGACACCGACGTAGCTGGCAGCCAGGTCGATGCTACCCGCAGCAGCAGTGGCCGACGGGCCACCAACGGCGAAGATCTCCGAGGTGTTGATGTGGTTGTTGGTGTCGTCAACCCAGTTCCTCAGCCGCTTGAGGAAGTCGAGGGTGAACTCGTAGGTGTCGAGCTTCGTGCCCTGGGTCAGCAGGACGACGCCGTCGTTGTTCGACGCGGCCGCGCCGGCGGCCAGAGCGTCCGGGAAGTTCTCACCGGTGGTGAGGTAGACGTTGACATCGCGCGACTTGGCGCCCGACTCGAGCCCATAGGCGTCAACGGTGACCTTCGCGATGTTGCTCGCGGTCTCGTAGCGGTTCAGACCCTGGTAGCGCAGGGTGTTGTCGACGTTCTTGATGCCGTCGATGCCGTTCTCGACCGAGTGGGCCAACGCTTGGGTGCCACCGAGGAGGTGAACGGTGACCGACACGCCCTCGTGCGCGCCGACCTTGGCGAGCCTCTCGATCTCAGCCTCGACCGAGTCCATCACACCGTTGCCGTTGGCGTCCGAACCAGCCGGTGCCGTGGTCGGGTGGAGCAGGATCGGTGCGTCGAGGACATCCGCGAGCGGAGCAGCCGCGAGCGCGTCCGGGTAGTCATCCGAACGGGCGACAATGATGTCCATGTTGCCGTAGGTGGCCCCGACCTCGGTGACCTTCTTCACGACGGTGCACTTGACGTTGCCCAAGATGGGCTTGCCGACGTAGACCGGGAAGAAGAACTCGCCCTCTTCCCAACCAGGGCCGGCCACATCATCGTGCAGCGGGTAGTCGTCGTTGGAGCACGACCAGAAGAGGCCGGTGGCGTCAGCTTCCTTGTAGATGCGACCCCAGTCGGTGCGGGACTCCGAGGCCTCGATGGCCGTCAGGATTCGGGTCGAGTCAGCGATCCGGAACACCTCGGCGTTGCTGACCTTCTCGTCCGGGACGATGACGACAGGCGCGCCGTCCGCATCGTCCAGAGTGGCCAGTGCGTTCGGCGCCATCGAGAGCGCCAAAGCCCCAGCCGCGAGTGCGGCAAACACACCGCGCGTCTTCTTGTTGCTCATACGAGCTGACCTCCTAGGTCGTTGTGTGGATGGAACCCATCTCTCGGTTAGCGCGTTGCTGGATGCGAAGGTCGTTCCACAATCCCATGGCGAGCTATGAGACCCCCCAGGCTGGGGAGAGCACAGACACCATAACCGGGGGACAGGGGCACAATCAACTCGATTCGCCATGCCCGCACGCACAATCTCGATCACGATCGGATAACAGCAGGCCTGTCACGGCCACCCCTGGCGCCGCGCGTCCTCACAGGCCGCGCACTTCATGGCTGCTGACCTTGGGCGCTGCGTGCTGGCAAGAACCGTAACGTGATTCATGTCACGCCCCCGAGTTCCCGCTGGACTGGGGAAGAATGGCGGCGTGGAGCCTGTGGACCCGATCGAGCGACGTGCCGCCAGCGGTCCGTCGGGCCGGTTCGCCGCCGGAACCCGCCGGCTCACCACCGCGATGCGCAGCGGTGCCCGAGTGACGGCCCGGGCCACAGCCAACGGCAGCCAGCGGACCGGGCAGGCCTTCCGCTCCTTCGCCCGCCGGGACGGCGCGGGAGAGTCGGGACTGGC
>JAAYAO010000272.1 GCA_012719335.1 Propionibacterium sp.
CTGGGGGCTGCGGGTGTGGTCGACGCGCACCACGTTCTGCTCGATGATCGGGCCCTCGTCCAGGTCACTGGTGACGAAGTGGGCGGTGGCACCGATCAGTTTCACGCCGCGCTGGTGGGCCTGCCGGTAGGGGTTGGCGCCCTTGAAACCGGGCAGGAAGGAATGGTGGATGTTGATCGCCCGGCCCTCCAGGGCGGCACACAACTCGGGGGACAGGATCTACATGTACCGGGCCAGCACGACCAGCTCGATGTCGTGCTCGGCGACCAGATCCAGAATCCGACGCTCGACGTCGGCCTTGGTGTCGGCGGTCACCACGTGTGATTCGAAGGGCACCCCGTAGAAGCCGGCCAGCGGAGCGAGCACATCGTGGTTGCTCAGCACCGCGGGAATCGTGATCGGCAGTTGCCCCGCCCGCTGCCGGAAGAGCAGGTCGTTGAGGCAGTGTCCGGCCTTCGAGGCGAGCACCAGGGTGCGCAGCGGGCGGCCGAACTCGTCCAGATGCCAGGTCGCGGCCAGATCGGCGCAGACCGGGGTCAGTTCGGCATCGAGCTCGTCGTGCCCGGCGTCCTCGACCTGGATCCGGGTGAAGAACCGGCCGGTATCGGCCGAACTGAACTGCTGCAGTTCGGTGATGTTGCCCCCGGCGGCCACGATCGCCCCGGTCAACGAGTGAACGATGCCGGGCTGGTCGGCGCAGGTCAGGGAAAGCACCCACTGCTGGGGCCGGTCACTGGGGCTCATGCTCATTCGGCACAGACTAGACGACCCCGCCCCGCCACAGGCCACCGTGCGCATGGTGGCCATCCGGGCATCATCCGGGCCCTCGGGCTTTCACGCCGGTTGAGCGGCCTGCGGAGGCTGTCCCCCCTTTACGCTGGTTGAGCCGCCCGCGCAGCGGGCGCGTCGAAACCCGGTGATCTTCCGTGTGGAGGTGGCGGTCGTCCGGATGACTGAAAACGCGAGCCTGGAGCGAGTCGCGGCCAGTATGTCCTCGGTGCCCGTCATGCTTGCGGTTCGAGTCATGGCCGTAGCCGGAGCGACGTGAGGCTCCCCCCTTCACGCTGGTTGAGCCGCCCGCGCAGCGGGCGCGTCGAAACCCGTGATCTTCCGTGTGGAGGTGGGTGGCAGTCGTCCAGATGGCTGAAAACGCGAGCCTGGAGGGAGCCGAAGCCAGTATGTCCTCGGTGCCCGTCATGCTTGCGGTTCGAGTCATGGTGGTGGGCCTGGGTGCCACACATCACCGCACCAGGTGTTCCGCAGGCGACGGTCCGCGGCGGCAACGGGTGATGCCCCGCTAAGCTGGGGCGGGCGTGCGCCGCGTCATGCCGCGCGCCTCGACGATCCAACGAGGGAGCTTCGCCACATGGGCAAGATCATTTACACGCACACCGACGAGGCGCCGCTGCTCGCGACGTATTCCTTCCTGCCGATCGTGCAGGCCTTTGCGTCCACGGCCGGTGTCGACCTGGAGACCCGCGACATCTCGCTGGCGGGCCGGATCATCGCCCAGTTCCCCGACC
>JAAYAO010000273.1 GCA_012719335.1 Propionibacterium sp.
CGGCGTGCCCGAGTCGCACCATCCAGGCCCCCGGATTGTGCGGGTCTGCTTCGACACGTGGATGGTTCATCCCAGCATTGTGCCCGGTGCGGGCCCGGACGTGCTGGTTTCGACGAGGCGAGTGTGGGAGTCAGCCGGCGCGCATTCGGCAGCAGATGGGAGCCCGATAACTGATGCCTCGACCGTGGCGGGAGCAGTATCCCCAGTACGCCGGTTGTGCATCCCCGGTACGCCGGTTGAGCAGGGCCCGGAGGGCCCGTGTCGAAACCATCGGGACGATGAGAGCGAAATCGTCCATTGTGGGGCCGTCGTGACTGAACCCTCAAGGATGGCGATCACCGCGGCCATTATGGCTTCGGCGGCGCCCGGGCTTGCGTTTTCAGTCATGGCGGAGGTGAGGGGCGGACGAGTGCCCTGCTGCACGTCTTGATGCTGGTTGGGGTCAGCGACGGGCCCGGGCTGTCCCCGGTGGCTGCTCCGCATCCGGCACTGGTGACTGAAGACTCAAGCATGGGCGTGGCCGAAGCCAATATGGTCGCGGCGTTGCTCATGCTTGCGTTTTCAGTCATGTGTGGCGACAGGATCCCAAACGCCGGTTGAACAGGGCTCGTGTCGGTATCAGCGGGGGATGGAGTCCGTCCCGACTGGCGTTGTGGTCGTGGTGACTGAAGCCTCAAGCATGGAGAGCGCCGAAGCCATAGTGGTCGTGGCTCATCCCATGCTTGCGTTTTCCGTCGCCGACAAGCTCACCCGCCGCACGGCACGGGTGTTGCGCTGGTTTCGACAAGCTCAGCCGACCACAACCCCAGCGCTGGTTTCGACAGGCTCAACCGACGCGCCGGCCCAGCTGATGGACAACCCACGCGCTGGTTTCGACCAGCTCAACCGACCACAACCCCGGCGCTGGTTTCGACAAGCTCAACCGACGCGCTGGCTCAACCGGTGTTGCCGGGTCAGTCGTCGGCGTGGGCCTTGTCCCATTCCTCGATCACGTTGGGCATCAGGTGACCGTCGATCTGGTTGGGGTTGTCGCCGCCGAGTTCGATCTGGTGGCCGAGCGCGTCGGGCATCAGGTCGGACACGTAGGGGGTGTGTTCCTGCAGGTTCGTCAGCAGGTCGTCGGCGGTGCGGTACGACCGGATCTGCCCGGCCTCGAGGTCGGCGAGCACCTGATCGGCGGGACGGCCGTGCAATCCGGCCAGGTACTCCACGGTGGCCGGGCTGACCCCGGCGGCGTTGAAGATCACCGCCCCGTTGCCGGTGGTGATCGAGGCGACCGAGGCGAGTCGTCCACCCAGGGAGTGTCCTGCGTAGATCAGGTCGTCCCCCATCGGGGTGGCGGCCAGGGCTTGGGCCAGGTTGATCGTGTTCTGCGATTGCGGCGAAACCGTCACCCCGCCGATACCGTCTTCGGAGACGTCCTCCCAGGTGGAGAAGTCCGTGCCGCCGAAGACCACCACATGGGTGCCGGTGTCGGCGTCGAGGTAGATGCCGGCCCGGAAACCGGTGGCGTCGTTGGTGAACAGGGCCGGGTCGACCCCGAGGTCGGCGATCTGCTGATCGGTCAGCCGGACGTACGGCTCGGGCGCGCCGGCGTCGTGACCGAAGTCGTAGATCAGCCGGGCCAGGTCACCGTCGTGTTGTTGGACGTCGCGGCCCTGGACGGTGGCGCCCGCGGTGCCGTCGGCGACATGGTCACCCGGCCCGATGTCGTGGCCGCTCTCCAGCAGGCCGGCGGCCCGGTCGAACACGGTGCCCAGCCCGGCGATCCGGCCGGTGATACCGGCCGACTGATCGATCAGTTCGGTGAGCAGGGCGTAGACGTGTTCCAGCACGTTCACGACGAAGTCGATCGCCCAGGACAGGAAGATCGCGAGCGCCGTGCCGAAGGTCAGGAACGATCCGAACGCAGCAAGAACACCCCAACTGACCAGCTCGGTGATCATGTCGCGCACCACCGTGGTGACGACCTCCTTGGTCACCGCGACCAACCCACCCAGGGCTAGGTGCCCCTCGGCCATCGCCTCGGCCGCCGCGGCGTAGGCCAGTTCGGCCGCCCGCAGGGCTGCGGCGGTGGCGGTGAAACCATCGGCGGCGGGCCCGGTCCAGGAGACGGTGGCGTCGGCGGCGAGCCCGGTCAGCACCACGGCTTCCTCCTCGACCGCGGCCGCGATCGTGCGCAGTGCCTCGGCGTGGGCGATGATCGCCGCATCGTCACCGCTCAACGCATCCAGCGCCTCCTGGAAGGGTTGCAGGTTGGTCAGGATCCAGTCGGCGATCTCGGCGACCAGGTCACCCACCAGCCACAGCGAGGGGGTGGTTTCGGCCGACAGGTTCGCCAATGCCGCGAGGTCGGCGTCGGGGAAGGACGAGCGGGCGGCGGTGCCTTCGTCCAGTACCCGGGCCGCGTCGGTGATGGCTTGCTGATCGACGGTCATCGGCCACCACCGACCTCGGCCGAAACCTGCCCGGACAGGTCGACCGCAGCTTGGGCGACCTGCCGGTAGGCCTCGGCGCTGGCGGTCAATGCGGCGCCGACCGCGTCGGTGGTCGTACCCAGGGCGGTAACGATCCGCCGGTTGGCGGTGCTCGCGGCGGGTTCGGCATGGCCGGCGGCCTGGGAGATCAACAACCCGTACATGCCGGGGTCGGCGATCGGGACGGTGCCGGCCAGCTCGGTCAGGGTGTCGGCGGAGGCTCCGGCGCGGCGGGCGGCGTCGTCGAGGTCGGCCGGGTCGTGGCTGATCGTGGTCATCGGTCACCTCCGAGAATCTCGCTCACTTGAGCGCGGGCATCGGTGTGGGCTCGGCGCACCCCGTCCAGGATGGCCCTCGACAGCTCGTCGGCGGACAGTCCCCGCGCGGTGGGGTGGAGGGTCAGCGACACCGGGTGCCCGAGGGCGGTGACCCGGACGGTGACCCGGTCGGTGTGGTCCTCACCCTCGATCGTGCTGATCCGGTCGGCCTGCCGGCCGGCGGCCTCGGCGGCGGCCGCGACCCGGGCCCGGATCTGCTGCTGGAAACCCTCGGGGTCGGTCATCGCCCCGGACGGCTCGCGGCGGCTGCGGGCCAGCCCGGCCCGGGGCCCGTGTTCTGCCGCGGTACGGATGGCGGCCAGGTCGTCGGCGGCCCGCGCACCCAGGACGCGTTCGGCGCGTGCCGGGTCGGCTCCGAGACCGGCCCCGGGCGGTGCCGGGGGCGCCCCGACACCGGGTGCCGCAGTCCGAACGTTGCCGGCCTCCTCGAGGGCTGCGGCGTGCAACCGCAGGATCGAACCGGCCAGACGTTGGCTGGCCGCGGGCGCCTCGGCGGTGCAGCGCAGGGCGACGATCTGCCCGGTCTGGGCGACGGTCACCGAGACCAGATCGTCGGTCGCGGTGGCTGCGGGCGCGCCGGCCCGCAGCGCCGCCGCTTCACTGCGCAGCGCGATGATGCGTTC
>JAAYAO010000274.1 GCA_012719335.1 Propionibacterium sp.
CCAGCACGTAGGGGCCGGCACCGATCGGGGTGAATTCCTCCGGCGTCGCACCGTCCGAACCTTCGCCGACGATCATGCCCGGTGCGGTGGTCATCATGTACCCGAAGGTCGGCCAGGTCCGGGCCAGGTTGAAGATCAGCGTCTGCTCATCCGGCTGCTCGACGTCGGTGACGTTCTCCTGCCACATCTTGGCCTCGTCCACCGGCAACTTCATGTACCGGTCGATGCTCCACTGCACCGCGGTGGCATTGAACGGCTTGCCGTTGCTGAAGGTGACGTCCGGACGCAGCTTCAACGTCCACTGGGTGAAGTCCTCGTTCGGCTCCAGCGACTCGGCCAGTTCGGGCACCAGTTCACCGGTTTCGGAATCCCAGCGCATCAGGAAGCTGTAGATCGCCCCCATCTCGATACCGCCGGTGGGCCCCGCGGTGACGGTTACCGCAGGATCCAACGTCCGTGGCTCCTGGAATCCACCGAAGACGAGCTCACCGCCCGGAGCGGCCTCACCGCCCTCGGGAATATTGATCATCCCCGGTTCCCACTTCGACCGCTGCACCGGCGCGGTCTCGCCGCTCTCCGGATCCTCGCCGCCCTGACGGGCACAGCCGGTGGCCACCAACATCGACACCAGCGCCACTGCGGCGACACGGCGTACGAACCTCGTTCGTGAACGTTCCATGCACTTCCCCTTTCGATCGGAGTGAGCAAACCAACCGGCGATCGATCATGTGGATTTCATCCCGCTCGACGGAATGCGCGAGATAACGATTTCCGCACAGCCTTATGCTCTGCGTCAGCCGACTCACCGAACGGAACGCCCACAATGTCGCCCGAGTCTTCGAAATCGGTCCTCCAGCGCATGGATCTGGTACTCAGCGCCATACAGCAGCAGCGTCGCCAGACCCTGACCGAGGTCTGTCAGGCCACCGGCCTGCCCCGCACCACGGTGCACCGTTTCCTCGATCATCTGGTCGAGATGCGCTGGCTCAGCCGGGTTGGCAACGAGTACGAGTTCGGCGTCCGGATGCTCGAACTGGGCACCGGGGACCACCACTGGTTCCCGCCGTTGGCCGAGCCCGAGTTGTTGAGCCTGCACAAGCGCACCGGGTTGACCGTCCACCTGACCTTCCTGGACGGTGCAGAAGTTGTCGTGTGGAAACGTTTCGCCGGCCGGGAAAGTGCTCTGCTACCCACCGGCGTGGGGACGCGCCACCCGGCTCACCAGACAGCATCCGGCAAGGCGATCCTCGCTGCGGCCGAACCGGCACTACTCGCCACGTACAGTCAGGGGCCGCTGTCGGCAGCCACCGCCCACAGCATCACCGAGATCGAACAGTTGGCAGTCGAGGTGGCCAGGATCCGGCAAGGCGGACTGGCTCGTGATCACGGCGAGTCCTGGCACGACGTCGGTTGTATCGCGGGGGCGCTGACCACGGAAACGGGCCACCGCACCCGGCACGGCAACCCGATGATCGTGGCAGTGTCCCTGACCGGCCCGCTGGCCGAGGTCCGGCGGAGCCATACGTTGGAACCCGAGCTGCGTGCCACACTGACCCTCCTGCGGGCCGGCATGAGCGAGCATTACGCCGCCCGGGCTCGCCGGGCCGGTTAGTTCAGACCCGGCGGTCCCGCCCCTCCCACCGTTCGGCGCGCAACTGCTTCTTGTCGAGCTTGCCCAGCGGGGTGACCGGCAGGGCGTCGACGATCTCGATCGACTTCGGGGCGTGTACCGGGCCCTTGGCCTCGCGCACCATCGCGACCAGGTCGTCGGTGTCGATCTCGGCGCCCTCGCGCAGCACCACGCAGGCGGTCACCGCCTCACCCCAGGACGGGTGCGGCACCCCGA
>JAAYAO010000275.1 GCA_012719335.1 Propionibacterium sp.
CGAGCAGTTGGGCGACCCGGTGGGCCGCGGCGTAGGTGGCGTTGGGGTCGACACCACGTTCGAACCTGCGCGATGCCTCCGACCCCAGCTTGAGTCGGCGGGAGGTGCGGGCGATGGCCAACGGGTCGAAGTGTGCGGCCTCGATCACGATCCGGGTGGTGTCCTCGCGCAGTTCGGTCGAGGCCCCGCCCATCACCCCGGCCAGGCCGATCGGGCCCGAGTCGTCGGTGATCACCAGGTCGTCCGCGGTCAGGGTGCGGGTCTGGTCGTCCAGGGTCACCAGGGTCTCCCCCGGCCGGGCGTTGCGCACCACGATGCCGCCGGCCAGGTGGTCGGCGTCGTAGGCGTGCAGGGGTTGGCCGGTTTCCAACATCACGTAGTTGGTGATGTCGACCGCGAGCGAGATCGGGCGCATCCCGGGCAGTTGCAGGCGGCGCTGCATCCACCGGGGGCTGGGCCGGTGCGGGTCGACCCCGTCGACGGTCAGCGCCACGAACAGTGAGCAGCCCTCGCTGTCGGAGCGCACCGGGAAGCCGGCATCGGTGGCGGCCGGCACGTCCCGGTCGACCGGGTCGGTGAACCGCGCCCCGTAGGCCTGGGCGGTTTCGCGGGCCAGACCGCGGATCGAGAAGCAGTACCCCAGGTCGGGGGTGACCGCGATGTCGAGCACCTCGTCGCGCAGGTGCAGTACCCCGGCCGCGTCGGTGCCCAGTGGCACCGGGTTGCCGTCGTCGTCCAGCACCTCGGAGCCGGCCCCGGCCAGCACCATGATTCCGGAATGGTCGTCGCCCAGCCCCAACTCGGAGGCCGAACAGATCATCCCGTCGGAGATGTGGCCGTAGGTCTTGCGGGCCGAGATCGCGAAGTCACCGGGCAGTACCGCCCCGGGCAGCGCCACCACGACGGTGTCGCCGCCCTCGAAGTTGTGCGCACCGCACACCACCCCCCGGTTGCCGGTGTCGGGGTCGTTGTGGTCACCGACGTCGACATGACACCAACGGATGACCTTGCCGTTCTTCTGCGGCTCGTCCACGAAGTCGATCACCCGGCCCAGGACGACCGGGCCGGTGACGTCGGCGCCGGCCGATTCGACCTGCTCGACCTCCAGACCGGCACGGATCAGCGACTGGCCGATCTCGAAGGGGGTGACGTTCTCGTCCAGCGCGACCATCTCGCGCAGCCAGCTCACCGGAGCCCTCATCGTGCACCTCCCAGCAGCGAGTGGCTGAACCGCACGTCGCCCTCGACCATGTCGCGCATATCCGCGGCGTTGTTACGGAACATCAGGGTGCGTTCGATGCCCATCCCGAACGCGAAGCCGGAGTACTCCTCGGGGTCGATACCGCAGGCGATCAGCACCCGTGGGTTCACCACCCCGCAGCCGCCCCATTCGATCCACCCCTCCGAACCGCAGGTACGGCAGGGGGCGTCCGGGTTGCCGACCGAGGCGCCCTTGCAGACGAAGCACTCGAGGTCGACCTCGGCCGACGGTTCGGTGAAGGGGAAGTAATTGGGACGCATCCGGGTGCGCACGTCACCGAACATCGCCCTGGCGAAGTGGTCCAGGGTGCCGCGCAGGTCGGCCATCGAAATACCCTTGTCGATGCACAGCCCCTCCACCTGGTGGAAGACCGGCACGTGGGTGGCGTCGAACTCGTCGGCGCGGTACACCTTGCCCGGGCACACCACGTAGATCGGCGGATCCTGCTTCAACATCGTGCGGGCCTGCACCGGAGAGGTGTGGGTGCGCAGCAGCATCGCGTTGTCGCTGGGGTCGAGGAAGAGGGTGTCCTGCAGGGTGCGCGCCGGGTGGTCGGGGTGCATGTTGAGGGCGTCGAAGTTCAGCCATTCGGCTTCGGCCTCGGGCCCTTCGGCGACCTCCCACCCCATCGCGACGAAGATCTCCGAGACCATGTCCATCAACGAGGTGATCGGGTGCGGAGCCCCCTGGGGGCGCAACTCGACCGGCATCGTGACGTCCACCTGCTCGGCGACCAGCCGGGCCTCCAGCTCGGCCACCGAGATCTCCTCGGTGCGAGCGGTCAGGGCCTGATTGACCTCACCCCGGGCGGCGCCGATCCGTTTGCCGGCGTCCTTGCGGGCCTGCGGGGGCAGGGCTCCGATCTCCCGGTTGGCCAGCGCCAGCGGCGAGCGGTCACCGGTGTGGGCGATCCGGGCAGCCTTCAACTCGGCGGTGGTGGCGGCTGCGGCGAAGGCCTGTTTGGCCTGTTCGACCAACTCGGCCAGGTGCTCCGGTTGCAAGGTGGCGACCTCGACCGGGTCGTAGGACTTGTTCGGTCCCGACATTTCCCTCTCCTCCGGCGCACACCTCCGCGCGGCGCCAAGGCGACAGTCTAGGGAGTCGTCCGGGCCCGGTGCCAACGGATATCCGCCACGGACAGCCGTGATCGGGGGGCCGCGTCCGGTGAGTCGACGTTCCCACGCGTGCCGTCGGCGACGCTGCTAGGTTCCGAACACCTCGATCCGGAAGGGTTTTCGCAATGCAGACCGTCTTCTTCTCGCTGGTGACCCTGGCCGATGCCGGCCCCGAGCAGCACAGCGAGTACAACAAATGGCACCAGCTCGACCACCGTCCGGAGAACCTGAACCTCAAGGGTGTGGAGTACGGGGACCGGTGGGCCCGTCCGGCCGAGTACAAGGCGGTCGCGTCCGGAATCGACACCCACGCCGACACCGATTACGTGGCGATGTACTGGTTCAACGAGCCCTTCGACGAGTCGTACCAGGAGTGGAACGACCTCGGTGAGGATTCCTTCCAGTGGGGCCGTGGCCCGCTGATCCCCGGGGTGGAGCGACGCCTGCTGGCCTTCTTCCGCACCGTGAAGGGGTATGCGGCCGAATCGGCGCTGGTCTCCCCCGAGGTGTTGAAGTTCCGGCCCAACCGTGGCATCCACTTCCAGTTGACCCGGCACGAGGAGCACCACAGTCTGGAGACCCACGCGCACTACACCTGGACCGACCGGGTGCTGATGCCGCGGCTGATGGATCTGGACGGCGTGGCCGGCGGGTATACCTTCAGCTTCAGCCATTTTCAGAAGCACTCGAAGATGGATCTGAGCACTGCCGGCACCGACGCCCCCAGCTCCTTGCGGGTGCGCCTGCTCTACCTCGACGGGGAGCCGCTGGAGACCACCGAGCGGGTCGCCGCGCTGGAAACCGAACTGCTGCGCGACGAGAACAGCGGCGATGCCGGCGAGGTGCTGTTGTCGTCCCCGCTGAAGACGATCATCCCCTGGCAGGA
>JAAYAO010000276.1 GCA_012719335.1 Propionibacterium sp.
GAATACCTGGGCGCCGAACTGATCGGCGAAGAAGGCGACGACAACCAGCCGCGGTTCTGACCCCACCGCGTCGGCTGAGCAGAGATCGCTTGCGATCTCGTGTCGAAGCCAGCGGCTGGGCTGTGGGGTTGAGCCGGGCTCTCTGCGCGGGTGGGTCGGTTTGTGCCGCGTCGGTTGAGCCGGGCCGTGGGCCCGAGTCGAAACCAGCGGCTCTGGGGTTTCGACACGGCCGCTGCGCGGCCTGCTCAACCAGCGTGAAGAGGCGGGGCGGAGCGAAAGTAGACTCACTCCATGCCCGACATCGAACTGACCGATTACGAAATCCCGAACCTGGACGAACTGGTCCGGCTCTATGAACGGGTCGGGTGGGACGCCTACACCCGTGATCCGCAACGTCTCCACGACGCGGTCAATCGGTCGTTGCGCGTGGTGTGTGCACGGCAGGAGGGCACGCTGGTCGGTTTGGCGCGGGTGGTCGGTGACGGGTTGACGATCGTCTATCTCCAGGACATCCTCGTCGACCCCGAGCACCAGCGCGCGGGTGTGGGGCGGCGCCTCCTGCAGCGCGTCCTGGAACCCTTCGCCGAAGTGCGTCAGCAGGTGCTGATCACCGACGACGAGTCGCGGCAACGCGCCTTCTACGAAGCGATGGGCTTCACCGAGATCCGCGACCTGGAATACCCGATTCGGGCCTTCGTGCGGTTCTCCTGATCCACGGTCGAATGAGCGGGACGGGCGTCAGGCGTTCTGCAGCCGGCGTCCCTCGAAGGCCCGACCCAGGGTGACCTCGTCGGCGTACTCCAAGTCGCCACCGACCGGCAGGCCGCTGGCCAGCTTCGACACCGACACACCCATCGGGGCGATCAACCGGGTCAGGTAGGTGGCGGTCGCCTCACCCTCCAGGTTCGGGTCGGTCGCCAGGATCACCTCGGTGATCCGGTCATCGGCCAGCCGTTGCACCAGCTCGCGGATGTGCAGGTCGGCCGGGCCGACCCCGTCGATCGGGCTGATCGCCCCACCCAGCACGTGGTAGCGCCCCCGGAACTCGCGGGTGCGCTCGATCGCCATCACGTCCTTGGGTTCCTCGACCACGCACAGCGCGGTGTCGTCCCGCCGCGGATCGGTGCAGATCCGGCAGGTGGTCGATTCGGACACGTTGAAACAGGTTTCGCAGAACTGGGCGGTCTGCTTCACCCGACGCAAGGTGTCGGCCAACCGAAAGATGTCCTCCGGGTCGGCCGCCAGCACATGAAACGCCAGCCGCTGGGCACTCTTGGGGCCGATCCCGGGTAACCGTCCGAGTTCTTCGATCAGGTCCTGGACGGGGCCTTCGTACACCTCAGATCCCGAACCCGCCGGCCAACCCGCCGAGCCCGCCGGCGAGCGGCCCCAGCTTGGCCTGGGTCAGGGCGGCGACCTGGTTGTTGGCGTCACGCACCGCGGCCACGATCAGATCGGCCAGGGTTTCGGTGTCCTCGGGGTCGACCACCTCGGGGGAGATCGTCAGGCTCTTCAGCTCACCGGTGCCGGTCAACACGGCGGTGACCATCCCACCGCCGGCAGTGCCCTCGAGTTCGGTCTCGGCGATCTCGGCCTGGGCCTGCTCGAACTGTGCCTTCATGGCATTGGCCTGGGCCATCAGGCCACCCATGTCGAAACCCTCGGGGATCATGGCGTCCTTTCCAGCCACCGGCACCCTGCCGGAAGCACGTCATCGACTACCCACCCAGCCTATGCGCCAAAACCGACAACCCCGCACCGAAACTCGGGCGGGGTTGTCGAAACTCGCGTGGGTTCGGGGAAACTCAGGCGGGTTCGATGCTGAAGTTGACGGTGTTGTCCTCGACGGAGGTCACCACGACCTTGTACTGGGTCTCCTGGCCGTCCTTGGTGGCGGTGCAGGTCATCTCGGCACCGACCTCGGCCGGCAGGCTCTCCGGGCACTCCACCTCATCGGGGGCCAGTTCGGGGTAGGCGGCGAGCTGCTGCTTGATCTGCTCCTCGACGTCGCCGGCCGAGACGCTGGCTTGGCAGCCGGCCAGACCGAGGGCAACGATCACAGCGAGAACCGGGGCGACAAACTTACGCATATTTACTCCTCACAATGGCGGGTAACGTTTGATCGACGCACCCGGGGTTCTTCGGGTTCCGGCTCGGCCGGTACCGGTCAACGTATCGGTCGTCCCGAGGGCCGGTCCACTGTCCGCGCGGGCGAAGGACCATTGGATATCGACATATGTCACCAAGGTTGACCCGGCACTCGTTGGCGCGGTCGCCCTCGGCTGCCTACACTGTGCACTGTCCGCACGGCGAGGATGGGGCCATCACCCCGGAGCTGCTGGAAGAACGGTCACCGGTGGTGACTCAGTAGAACCAGCGGCGGACGAACCTGGAGCGGGTCGGCAGCGTCCGGCCAAGAAGGGTGGTACCGCGGGGCCCACGCCTCGTCCCTTCGGCCATGCATTCGGTTGAACGAAGGAAGCACACCCGCGATGACCACCTCCGCGCGCGTCTACAACGCCGTCCCACCGCAGATCGACCTGCCCGCGATGGAGCACGAGATTCTCGAACTGTGGCGGACCCGCGACACCTTCGCCGAAACCCTGGCCAAGACCGAGGATCGGCCCCGCTGGACCTTCTACGAGGGCCCGCCCACCGCCAACGGCATGCCCGGCACCCACCACATCGAGGCCCGGGTGTTCAAGGACGTCTTCCCCCGCTTCCGCACCATGCAGGGCTACCGGGTCGACCGCAAGGCCGGCTGGGACTGCCACGGCCTGCCCGTCGAACTCGCCGTCGAGAAGGAACTCGGCTTCAACGGCAAGGAGGACATCGAGGCCTACGGGGTGGAGAAGTTCAACGCCCGCTGCCGTGAGTCGGTGACCCGCCACGTCGACGCTTTCGCCGAGCTCACCGACCGGATGGGCTACTGGGTGAACATGGACGAGGCGTACTGGACGATGCACCCGTCCTACGTCGAATCCGAGTGGTGGGCGCTGAAGCAGATCTTCGACAAGGGCTGGCTGGTCGAGGACCATCGCGTCGCCCCCTACTGCCCGCGCTGCGGCACCACCCTGTCCGACCACGAACTCGCCCAGGGCTACGAGGAAACCGTCGACACCACCGCCTACGTCCGGTTCCCGCTGACCGGCGGTGACTGGGCCGGACGCGCCGACCTGGTGGTGTGGACGACCACCCCCTGGACGCTGCTGTCGAACTCCCTGGTCGCGGTCGGGGCCGAGCTCAGCTACGTGGTGGCCCAGCAGGGCGAGGACACCCCGGTCGTGGTCGCCAAGGAGCTCGCCGACTCGCTGCTCGGCGAGGGCTGGACGCAGTTGGGCGAGTTCACCGGAGCACAGATGGTCGGGTGGACCTACCGGCGTCCCTTCGACGTGGTCGAACAGCCCGGCACCGCCTTCTTCGTGGTCACCGAGGATTACGTCGCCCTCGGCGAGGGCACCGGGCTGGTGCACCAGGCCGCCGCCTTCGGTGAGGACGACTTCCAGTCCTGCCGCCGCCACGGCATCGTGCTGGTCAACCCGATCGAACCCGACGGCACCTTCGCCGCCGATCTGGATCTGGTCGGTGGCCTGTTCTTCAAGGACGCCGACCCGGTGGCGCTGGCCGACCTCGACGAACGCGGTCTGCTGGTCAAGACCGCCTCGCACACCCACCAGTACCCGCACTGCTGGCGCTGTCACACCCCGCTGATGTACTACGCCCAGCCGTCCTGGTACATCCGCACCACCTCCTTCCACGACGAACTGCTGCGCGAGAACGAGGCCACCGCCTGGTACCCCGAAACCATCAAGTGGGGCCGCTACGGCGATTGGCTGCGCAACAACGTCGACTGGGCGCTGTCCCGGTCGCGCTACTGGGGCACCCCGCTGCCGGTGTGGCGCAACGACGAGAACCCGGCCGATATGGTCTGTGTCGGTTCGTTGGCCGAACTGTCCGAGCTGACCGGACGCGACCTGTCGGAGCTCGACCCGCACCGTCCCTTCATCGACGAGGTGACCTTCACCAAGCCCGGGGTGGCCGGCACCTACCGTCGGGTCGAGGAAGTGATCGACGCCTGGTTCGACTCCGGGGCGATGCCCTTCGCGCAATGGGGCTACCCCTACGCCGAGGGGTCGGTGGAGAAGTTCAAGACGGCCTACCCGGCCGACTTCATCTGTGAGGCCACCGACCAGACCCGCGGCTGGTTCTACTCGTTGATGGCGGTGGGCACCGCGGTGTTCGACCAGAGCTCGTACCGCAATGTGCTCTGCCTGGGCCACATCCTGGCCGAGGACGGCAAGAAGATGAGCAAGCACCTGGGCAACATCATCGAGCCGATCCCGTTGATGGAGAAGCACGGTGCGGACGGGGTGCGCTGGTTCATGGCAGCGGCCGGCTCACCCTGGCAGGCCCGCCGGGTGGGTGACACCGCCATTCAGGAAGCCGTCCGCAAGGTGCTGCTGACCTACTGGAACACCGTCGCCTTCCACGCCCTGTACGCCCGGACGAACAACTGGGCCCCCGGTGACGGGGCGGACCGGGCCCGGCCGCGGCTGCTCGACCGATGGCTGCGGTCGGCCACCCAGCAGTTGATCGCCGACGTCACCGCCGCCCTGGAGAACTTCGACACCCAGCGGGCCGGGCAGCAGTTGGCCGGGTTCGTCGACAACCTGTCGAACTGGTACGTCCGTCGTTCCCGGCGCAACTTCTGGGACGGTGACCCGGCCGCTCTGCAGACCCTGCACGACACCCTCGAGGTGCTCACCCGGCTGCTGGCCCCGATGGTGCCGTTCATCACCGAACGGGTCTGGCAGGACCTGATCGTGCCGGCCGTCCCGGACGCCCCGACCTCGGTGCACCTGGCCGACTGGCCGGTGGTGGACGAAACCCAACTCGACCCCGAACTGGATCGGGCCATGTCGCTGACCCGCCGACTGGTGGAGTTGGGCCGTTCGGCCCGGGCCGAGGCGAAGGTGAAGACCCGTCAGCCGCTGCGCCGGGTGCTGGTGCCTTCGGCCTCCCACGCGATCCTCAGCGAGGAACTGCGCGCCGAGATCGCCGAGGAACTCAACGTGCAGTCGGTGGAGTCGTTCGCCTCCGCCGGTGACTTGGTCGACTACTCGGCCAAGGGCAACTTCCGCAACCTGGGCAAGCGGTTCGCCAAGCAGACCCCGGTGGTGGCCGCGGCGATCGCCGCCGCCGACGCCGCCGAGCTGCACGCCGCGCTGCAGGCCGACGGGGTGGCCCGGGTGGAGGTCGCCGGGGAGACCGTCGAGGTGGGGCCCGACGATGTGATCATCTCCGAACGGCCCCGGGAGGGCTGGTCGGTGATCAACGAGCAGGGCGAAACCGTCGCCCTGGACCTCGAGCTCACCCCCGATCTGGTGCGGGCCGGCCTGGCCCGTGAGGTGATCCGGTTGGTGCAGGACGCGCGTAAGTCGTCCGGCTTCGAGGTGTCGGACCGGATCGTCCTGGAATGGGCCGCCGAGGGTGAGCTGGCCGAGGCGATCGAGGCGCATGCGACCGAGATCGCCGCCGAGGTGCTGGCGGTGGAGATGACCCGGGGCAGCGCCGCCGACGACTGGTCGCGCGATGAGGACCTGGGGTTGGCGCTGAAGGTGCGGGTCGCCCGGTGACCGGGCCGGGGGCCGAGGGGCCCGGCGGGGCGACGCCGGCGCGTCCCGAACCGGTGGTGTTCCTGCACGGGATGGGGGAGACCCCGCAGGCCTGGCAGGAGCAGGTGGTGGCGCTGCCGGAGGGTCACCCGGCGCTGGCGCCCTGGCTGTACGGCACCCGACCCGGACGCGATGTCGATTTCGATCTGGAATCGGCGGCTGCGGCGGTGGTCACCGAACTCGATCGGATCGGTGCCCGGCGGGCGCGCCTGTGTGGGCTCTCCCTGGGTGGGACGGTCGCCCTGCAGGTGGCGATCTCGTACCCCGAACGGGTCTCCCGGCTGGTGGTGTGTGCCGCCCAGGTGGCCCCACCTAAGGCGGTGCTGGCCGCGCAACGGGCGATCTTCAAGCTCTACCCGCGCAAGAAGCTCGCCGCCCAGGGGCTGGACAAGGACCGGCTGCTGGCGGTGATGAAGGCCTTCGGAGAGCTCGACATCTCCGCCGACCTCACGAAGGTCCAGGTGCCCACGAAGGTGCTGATCGGTGCCAACGACAAGCCGAACCGGCCGGCCGCCGAGCTGATCGCCCAGCGCATCACCGGTGCCGAACTGATCGAGGTATCCGGTGCCGGGCACACCGCCCACACCGACAACCCGGCAGCCTTCAACGATCTGGTGATCGACTTCCTGACCGCTGAATGAGCAGGCCGCGTCGGCAGGCCACTCCTACGCTGGTTGAGCCGGATCGCGCAGCGATCCGTGTCGAAACCCCCGGCGGCCGAATCCAAACGGGCCCCGCTCAGCGACCGGTGCCGGCGTAGACCACCGCTTCGCCCTCGGCGTCCAACCCGAAGGCGGTGTGCGCGGCGCGCACCGCGACGTCCACCTCGGGGGCGTCCACGACGACCGAGATCCGAATCTCGGAGGTGGAGATCATCGAGATGTTGACGCCGGCGTCGGCCAGGGCCTTGAAGAACTTGGCGGTGACGCCGGGGTGCGACCGCATGCCGACACCCACCACCGAGACCTTGCCGATCTGGTCGTCGTACAGCAGTTCCTGGAAACCGGCGGTGTCCTGGATCGCGGTCAGCGCCTGGATCGCCTTGCGGCCGTCGGAGGTCGGCAGGGTGAACGAGATGTCGGTGCGCGAGGTGTCGATCTTCGACACGTTCTGCACGATCATGTCGACGTTGATCTCGTTCTCGGCGATCACCTCGAAGATGTCGGCGGCCACACCGACCCGGTCGGGGACGCCGACGATGGTGATCTTGGCCTCGCCCCGGTCGTGGGCGACACCAGAAATCAGCGGCTGTTCCATGGGGGATCCTTCCTCGAGCTCGGTGACCCAGGTACCGGGCTTGTCACTGAACGAACTGCGCACGTGCACCGGCACGAGCTCACGACGGGCGTACTCCACACACCGCAGATGGAGGATCTTGGCGCCGCAGGCGGCCATCTCCATCATTTCCTCGTAGCTGATCTTCGGCACCTGGCGGGCGCCGGGCACGATCCGCGGGTCGGCGGTGAACACCCCGTCCACATCGGAGTAGATCTCGCAGTAATCCGCCCCGCAGGCCGAGGCCAGCGCCACCGCGGTGGTGTCGGACGCGCCGCGGCCCAGGGTGGTGACGTCCTTGGTGGTCTGCGACACGCCCTGGAAACCGGCCACGATCACGATGTCGCCCTCGTCCAGGGCGCTCATCACCCGGCCGGGGGTGATGTCGATGATCCGGGCGTTGCCGTGGGTTTCGGTGGTGATCACGCCGGCCTGCGAACCGGTGTAGGAGCGGGCCTTCGCGCCGAGGTCGGCCAGGGCCATCGCCAACAGCGCCGCGCTCTGCCGTTCACCGGTGGTGAGCAGCATGTCGAGTTCGCGGGGTGCCGGCATCGGGGATACTTGCAGAGCCAGGTCCATCAGCTCGTCGGTGGTGTCGCCCATGGCCGAGATCACCACGACCACATCGTTACCGGCCTGTTTGGTCGCCACGATCCGTCGCGCGACCCGTTTGATGCTCTCGGCGTCGGCGACCGATGAGCCACCGTACTTCTGCACGACGCGTGCCACTGGGCCTCCTTCAGTCGTTGCCCGGCGTCACTGTACTCCGTGCGGCGGGCCTCGGCCCAATGCGAACAGCCGGTGGGCGTCCGCGCCTCGGCCCTCCCTGGGTCGGTTCAGCGGTGCAGTGCGCCCGCCCGGGTCAGCCTGCGTTGAGTACTTGGCCGGCCAGGTCGGCGATCCAGCTCTCCCCGGGTACCCCATCGGCCTGGTCGGCGGCGGTTTGCATCACCAGCACCCGGGTCTCGTCGCCGCGTTCGATCCAGAACGACAGGCCGATCTCACCCACGCTGGATCCGCCCTTGAACCCGAGGTACTCCGCGTCGTCGACCGGCACCCCGGGGTTCTCGCTCAGGATCTCGCGCACCGGCTCCCCGGCCGCGGTGCCGGCCCGCTCCTGCAGGTTGGCGTGGGCGCGGCACAGGTCGGTGGCCGAGGCGAACCAATCCAGCCCCTCGTCCCAGAACGGGGTGGCGAACAGTTCCTCGTTGAACTGCCGGTCCCAGGACGGCAGGCCTTCGACGATTTCGCGCTGGGCTGTGGTGACGGCCGGATCGGCTTCGGTCGGCGACCCGGTGGCAGTCGCCCACTGCTGACGCAGATCGGCGTCGGAGAGCGCGATCTGGAACATCTCCCGGGTGGTCAGGAACGGCTTCATCAACTCGGGTTCGTGGTGCCCCATGGCGGCCACCTCGGCCTCGACGGCGTCGCGTCCGACATGGTGGATCAGCAGGTCGGTGGCGGTGTTGTCGCTGATCGAGATCATCAACCGGGCGGCCTCGGCCACCGTGACGGTGGTGCCGGCCTCCTCGTCCTGCAGGGTGCCGGACGGCAGTGACTTGAGTTCCTCGGTGATG
Source organism: Propionibacterium sp. (assembly GCA_012719335.1). Taxonomy (GTDB): domain Bacteria; phylum Actinomycetota; class Actinomycetes; order Propionibacteriales; family Propionibacteriaceae; genus JAAYAO01. The sequence goes on from JAAYAO010000276.1 coordinate 8,528, forward strand.
GTCAGCTCGTCGTCCCAGCCGATCGTGCCCTGCTCGACGCCGCTGACCACAGCACCCAGAACGTACAGCTTGAACATCGAGCCGATCGGCAGCACGGTGTTCTCGTCGTGGACCTCGATCGGGGTGCAGGTGCCGTCGGCCCACAGGAAGGAACTGTGTTGCGCCCGGTCGGCGAGCGCCCGGCTCGCCTCGGCCGGATCGGTGACCTCGGGGGTTTCCTCGGCCGGGGTGAACAGCAGGCCGTCGATCAGGCCGGCTTCGTCCACCGAGATCTGCATGTCGAAGTCGCCCTGGTCCGAACCCAGACGCGCCTTGCCGCGGCGTCCCTCGTCCTGCCACTCGGTGAGGGTGAAGGGGCCCGCACCCCGCAGTTGGGTGAACACCGCCTCGGCCTGATCGGCCGGAACCTGCTCGAGGAAGACCGGGGCGAACCGCTGCTCGGCCTCCTCGGCGGTCGGCCCGGAATCCGCGGCCAGGGTGTTCAGCACCCAAGCGGCCGCTTCGCCGACCGGTGAATCGGGCAGCGCCACCGTCGGCGACGAACTCACCGTGGGCTCCGGGGCCGGATCGGGTGTCGGTGACTGGGCCGAACAGGCGGTCAGGGTCACCAGCGGGGCGATGATGAGAGGGGACAACGAGCGACGCAGGCGCATGGCGCCCATTCTTACATCGGGGAGGCAAACCGCCGTGACAGGACGATTCGCAGGGCAGGTGGCGGTGGTCACCGGAGCCGCCTCGGGTATCGGGGCGGCCACCGTCCGGGGACTGCTGGCCGAGGGAGCACTGGTGGTCGGTGGCGACCTGCAACCCGACGAAGCCCGCGACGGCTACACCCCGGTGCGGTGCGATGTGACCGTCGAAGCCGAGGTGGAGAAGTTGGTGCGCACCGCGGTCGAGGCCCACGGCCGGTTGGACCTGGCCTTCAACGTGGCCGGTGCCGCCCGCTCGGCCCCGATCGTCGACCAGACCGAGGAGGACTGGGATTTCACTGTCGACCTGGTGCTGAAGGGGGTCTTCCTGTCGATCAAGCACCAGGCCCGGGCCATGACCGAGGGTGGGGCGATCGTGAACGTGTCGTCCCTGAACGCCCACGTGCCGATGCACTTCGGGTCGGCCTACGCCTCGGGCAAAGCCGGGGCCGAGATGCTCACCAAGAACGCGGCTCTCGAGCTGGGTCCGCGCGGGATCCGGGTGAACGCGGTGCTGCCCGGCCTGGTCGACACCCCGCTGACCGCCGGGCTGACCGCCAGCGAGGTGTTGGCCGATGATTTCCTGGACGCGATCGTGCTGGGCCGGCCCGGCCGTCCGGACGAGATTGCCGCGGCCATGCTGTTTCTGGCCGGCCCCGAAGCCTCCTACATCACCGGCACCTCCCTGGTGGTCGACGGTGGCTGGGAGATCACCGGTTACCCGGATCTGCGCAAACTGCGCCGCTGACACCGGTTTCACCGGCCCGGGAGCGGGCTCGATCGGCCTCATGGGCAACCACCGTGACCCGAACCGCAAGCATGGGGCGAGCGACGGCCAATATGGCTTCGGCGCGCCCCATGCTTGCGGCTTCGGTCACCGTTGCTCGTCATCCCGGGGTTGTACGCCGGCTGCAACCGGGGCGGCAGCCCGATTGCGCCGGATTCGACCCCCTGGACGGACGACCCGGAGGGGTTCGGGCCCGTAGCGTTTCGGGCCATGGACACCTGGAGCCAACCCACCCGCCTGGCGGCGGTGGCCGGGGCGGCGACGCTGCTCGGCGTGCTGTCGCTGCTGAGCAACATCACCACCTGGGAGCAGTTGACCGGGCAGGCGAACTCGGTGCTCACCGTGCGGTTCTTCCTCAGCGAGTTGGCGAACTCGGGCACCGCGTGGGCCGGGTTGATGGTGCTGGCCGGATGGCTGGTGCACACCGGGTGGCAGGCGGCGGTGGCCGGGGTGCTGGCCGGTGAGCTCGCTCTGGTTGTGCACTACGGGCTGGCCGAGCTGATCGGCCCGCTGCTGGATCTGCCACCGGCCGGCTTCGCCACCAACGAGTACTGGTTCGTCGTCGCCGCGGTGTTCGGGGCGCCACTGGGGCTGGCCGGGGCACTGGCCCACCGGCCCGGAGCGGTCGGCCGACTGGCCGGGCTGGTCGTGCCGCTCGGTGCGGTGATCGAACCCTTCTTCCGCGGCTCCTTCCGACTGCCCGACCTGCTGCCCTGGCCGACCCGGATGGCGGCCTTCCTCAGCGGTGTGGTGCTGATCGCCTTCGGGGTGGTGCTGGCGGTGAAGGTGCTGGGGTTGTGTTCACGTACGACGGAACCGAGCGGGGGCGGAGCCGCCTCGGGGAAGCCGAAGGACACCACGCCGACCGAGGGCGAGGCCGCCGGTCGTTGAGAGCGCGGCGCGCCTTGCCGAGGTGACGGCGCGGTGGGTCGGGTGCCTGATGGAGTGGTCGCCCGGCTCAGGGCTGCAGCACGACCTTGAGGCAACCGTCCTCCTTGCGTTGGAACATCCGGTAGGCGTCGGGTGCCTCGCTCAGCGGCACCCGGTGGGTGGCCAGTGATTCCAGGCCGAGCACATCCCCGGGTTGCCGGGCCAGGTCGAGTAGTTCGTCGGTCCATTGCCGGACGTGGCATTGGCCCATCCGCATCGTGATGCCCTTGTCGAACATGTCCATCATCGGCATCGGGTCGATCGCCCCACCGTAGACCCCCGACAACGACACCGTGCCCCCGCGGCGGACGGCATCGATGGCGGTGTGCACGGCGGCGAGACGGTCGATGCCGGCATGCTCGATGGCGGCTCGGGCAGCGGGTTTCGGCAGCCGGATGGCGCTCGAGATCACCTTCGCGGACACGGGGTTGCCGTGCGCTTCCATGCCCACCGCATCGACCACCCCGTCCGGGCCCCGGCCCTCGGTCAGTTCCCGCAGGGTTTGGGCGACGTCTCCGACCTCGCGCAGATCGATCACTTCCGCACCCCACTGCCGGGCCTCCTCGAGCCGCTCGTCGACCAGGTCGACCGCGAGTACCCGCGTGATGCCCCGGTGTTGGGCGGCGCGCACCGCGAGCTGCCCAACCGGCCCCAGGCCGAGAACTGCCAGCGTGTCACCCTCCCCGACGTCGGCCCAGGCGACGCCCTGCCAGGCGGTTGGCAGGATGTCACTCAGGTACAGGAAACGCTCATCGGGCAGATCGTCGGGGAGTTTGACCGGGCCGAAGTCGGCGTGCGGAACCCGCACCCGCTCGGCCTGACCGCCCGGTACCGACCCGTACAGCGAGGTGTACCCGAACAAACTCGCGCCCGAGCCCTGCTCCCGCACCTGGGTTGTCTCGCACTGGGCGAACAGGCCGCGATCGCACATCCAGCAGCGCCCGCACGAGATGGTGAACGGCACCACCACCCGGTCGCCCACCGTCAGGTTCTGCACGTCCGGGCCGACCTCCTCGACCACGCCCATGAACTCGTGGCCGAGCACGTCCCCGACCTCGAGATAGGGAGCCAGGACTCCGTACAGGTGCAGATCCGAGCCGCAGATCGCCGTGGAGGTGACCCGGACGATCGCGTCGGTGGGGTCGACCAGCACCGGATCGGGAACCTCGGTGACGCGGACGTCTTCGATGCCATGCCAAGTGAGTGCGCGCATACTCCACCGTACGCAGCCCGCCGACCTGCCGACCCCACCCCTTCGGGCCCAAGGAGGCGTGCCGATGATCAGTCGATGGGTCGCGGGACGGGTGACGATCCCGGCGCGGGACGGGACTGCCGATCAGGTGCGGGAGACGAGAATCTCGGCCACCTCGGTCGGGTCGGGGTTGAGCGCGTCATCCCCGAGCACCAACTCGACCCGGTCGAGCCGGCCGGTGAACCGGTTGGCCCGCGGATGGTCGGGGTAGTCGTCGGTCACCGGTGACTGCCGGTCACAACCCACGTCCAGGGTCTCGTCGACGCTGAACATCCACCCGACGGTGCGCGCCAGCCGTCCGGAGGCGACCACCGCGTCGTCCACCAGCAATTCCACCTCACCGCCCTTGCCCACACCGCCACCGTCGTAGCCGAACCGCACCGTGGCGGTGTGCGTACCGGCGCCCAGCGGTTCGCCGGCCCGGAAGTGGGTCCGTTGGCCGCAATGGTTGTAGCAGTAGACGACCCGGCCCTCGTGCAGGTACAGCGACCAGCCCGCGAACCGGCCGCCCTGGGCGATCAGCACCCCCTCGGCACCGGATTCGGGCACCGCGAAGTGGGCGGTCATGGTGAAGCTGGTGTTCTTCACGTTCGGCGCGGCACCCTCGCGGATGCCCCGCATCGCCGGACGCAGGGTGATGCTGCGGCGCTGCCCCATCAGATCCGGACGCGGGGCGGTGTCGGCGTTGAACCGTTCGTGCATCCGGTCGTCCAGCGGCAGGGCATTGTGTTTGGCGGCCTCCACCAGAAAGGCCTCCTTCATCTTCGCGACCCGTTCGGGGTGTTGATCGGCGACGTTCTTGGCCTGTGTCCAGTCGGAGGTGGTGTCGTACAGCTCCCAGACATCCTCGCTCAGCGGCGGCAGCGGACGGCGCGCGTCCGGGCCCCACGGCAGGTGCTGGTGGCGGGTCACGCAGGTCCAGCCGTCCTGGTGGATGCCGCGGCTGCCCATCACCTCGAAGTACTGGGTGGTGTGCTGATCGGGGGCCGCGGCGTCGTTGAAGGTGTAGGCCAGCGAGGTGCCTTCGATCGGCGCCTGTTCGGTGCCGTGCACGACCTTGGGTTGCGGGATGCCGGCGGCCTCCAGGATCGTCGGGGCGATGTCGATCACGTGGTGCCACTGATGCCGCAGTTCGTCACCGACGGTCTCGATGCCGGCCGGCCAGCGCACGATCATCCCGTTGCGGGTGCCGCCGTAGTGCGAGGCGTACTTCTTCGACTGCTGGTACGGGGTGTTCATCGCCAGCGCCCACCCGATCGGGTAGTTCGAGAAGGTGTTCGGCCCGCCCGCCTCGTCCAGCCGATCGGCGATCTCGTCCAGGCTCATCGGCACCCGGTTCAGGCTGGCCATGTTGTTGTGGGTGCCGAACCGGCCGCCCTCGGCCGCCGCACCGTTGTCACCGAGCAGGTAGAACACCAGGGTGTTGTCGAGCTGGCCGAGGTCGGCGATGGTGTTCAGCAACCGGTCGACCTGGACGTCCATGTGCTCGGCCATCTCGGCGTAGAGCTCCATCATCCGCTGCGACACCAGCCGCTCGGTGTCCGATAGCGACTCCCAGTCGGGCACGTGCTCGTCGAACTCGGTCAGCTCCGCGTCCGCCGGGATCACCCCGAGCTCCTTCTGGCGGGCGAAGATGCGCTCGCGCTCCTCGGCCCAACCGTGGTTGAACTCGTCGCGGTACCGGCCGCGCCATTCCTCGGGCACCTGCAGCGGATCGTGGCAGGCGCCGAAACTCAGATAGGTGAACCACGGACGGTCCGGCTCCAGTGCCGAGACCGACTGGATCCAGCCGGTGGCCTGGTCGACCAGGTCCTCCGACAGGTGGTACCCCTCCTCGGGAGTGCGCGGCGCGTCGATCGGGGTGAACCCGTCGATCAGGGCCGGATAGAACTGGTTGGTTTCGGCCCCGATGAAGCCGTAGAACCGGTCGAAACCCTCGTTCAGCGGCCACCGGTCGAAGGGGCCGGTCTCGCCGAGCTCCCACAGCGGGGTCTGGTGCATCTTGCCGAAGGCGCCGGTCAGGTAGCCGTTCTCGGACAGGATCTGCGGCAGCATCGCCATGTTGTCGGGGCGAATCCCGTCCAGGCCGGGGGACGAGGTGCCCAGCTCGGGCACGATACCCATCCCGGTGCTGTGGTGGTTGCGTCCGGTCAGCAACGACATCCGGGTCGGGGCACAGATGGCGGTGGTGTGGAACCGGGTGTACCGCAGCCCGTCGGCGGCCAGCCGGTCGGCGGCCGGCATCCGGCACGGCCCGCCGTACGCCGAGGAGGCGCCGAAACCCATGTCGTCCACCAGGATCACCAGCACATTGGGTGCGCCCTCGGGTGGCAGCGGCCGGGTGGGCAGCGGGTGCGGTTGCTGGTCGCGGATGTCCACCGCCGGCGAGGTGGCCGGGCGGCGCTTGGGGTTCAACGGCAGGATGGTGCGATCCATCGGGGACTCCTTCGGCGAGCGAACGGGAAAACCCTAACCAGCGATTTCAGGTGGAGTCCTTAAATCTCCCACTGGGTGGGTCAGCACCGCTCGGAGCGCCCGGTGAACACCTCCGGGAGCAACCGATGTGCGGAACCGGCAAGTTGGTACTACACTGGCCCGGTGCTCGAAATGGGCACTGCGGGGTGTGGCGCAGCTTGGTAGCGCGCATCGTTCGGGACGATGAGGTCGCAGGTTCAAATCCTGTCACCCCGACGCAGGCCGAGTGGAGACGAGCTCGCTCGTTCCCCCGAGGCCCAGGAAGGGGTTTGAGTCTCCCCGCGAGACGCCCCGACGCATGTGATGTCTCACGACATCGGAATAGTCCGGATCTGCATCGCGCAGGTTCGGGCTTTTTTGTTTTCCGATGCGGCGGGACTTCTCGAGGTGGGTAGCACAAGTGCTACGCTTGGGGGTATGGAAACGGTGGGGCTGCGGGAACTGAGGCAGGATGCCTCCGGGCTGTTGCGACGCGTGGAGCGTGGCGAGGAGATCGTCATCACCGTCTCCGGGCGGCCGAGCGCCAAGCTTGTGCCGACCCGTCAGGCCCGGTGGCAACGCTGGGACGATCTCGCCGACCTGTTCTCCGGTGCCCCCGATACCGACTGGGAAGCCGACCGGGAACTGATCGAGGACGCCGTTCGCGATCCCTGGGCAGAGCAGTGACCGAACAGGCGGTAGCGCAGGAGCGTGGCCTGCTCGATACGAGCGTGGTGATTGCCACGGACGTCACACCGCTCCCCGGCATCCTCGCCATCAGCACGGTCACGCTCGCGGAACTGCACTTCGGGGTTCTCGTTGCCACGTCCACCGAGGTGCGTGCCGAGCGCCTGCGACGGCTCAGTATTCTGCAACGCCGATTCGACGCTCTGCCCCTCGACGAGGACGTGGCGGCCAGTTACGGTCACCTCGCGGCCGCGGTGGTGGAAGCTGGACGCCAACCCCGTCGCCGCGCGATGGACCTGTTGATCGCAGCCACCGCTCATGCCCATGATGCCGTGCTCTACACCCGCAATCCCGAGGACTTCGGTGGCCTGCAAGATCTGGTGGATGTGCGCGTGGTCTGACCCCGCGGCCGCAGGGATGCCCGCAACGGACCGGCTTCACCTCGACGAGCTCGGGACACGCGACAAGCTCAGCCGACGCCCGTCCGGCTGCGGTGTCGACGAGCTCAGCCCCGTGGTGACCGTTACTCGCGGTTGTCGGCGCGGGACCGGGCCAGGGCTTTGGCGGCGGCTCCCACGCCGGCCCGCACATTGCGGTCGGCCAGTCGGCCGAAGTACGCCCCGAGGCTGATGCCGCCGGCGATGGCCAGGCCGGTGGCGGCCGCACCCCACAGGTGGGTGGCCGCGCTGGTGCCGGCCAGGGTCGCCATCTCGGGTTCGGTCAGGTAGTACAGGCCGCGGTAGATCATGCTGCCGGGCAGGAAGGCGACGATCCCCGCGGTCGAAACCGCCAGTGCCGGGACGTGGAAGCGCCCGGCGATCGGTTGGGTGATCAGGCCGACCACAACGCAGGCGAAGGCGGTGGCGACAACCGTGTCGAAGCCGAGTTGACCCGTGATCAGGTAGGCCAA
>JAAYAO010000277.1 GCA_012719335.1 Propionibacterium sp.
CCACAAGTCGGGCGCGGTTCTTCGCCAAGGAAATCCGATTTTCCGTGACTTGTTTCCCAGTGCATTGTTCTTCGTCGTGTGCGAGGAACCCGCGGACTGGCACGTTGTGGCCGGGTACTGGGCACCCCATTGAGAGGACACACGTTGACAGACAGCACCGAGGCAGCCGCCCCGACCACGCGTCGCAAGGGCAGCGGCCTGGAGGCCATGGTGCTTCCCGAGCTGAAGAAGATCGCCAGCGGGCTGGGTATCAAGGGCGGTGGGTCGATGCGCAAGGGCGACCTGATCGCCGCGATCCGCAGCGCCCAGGGTTCGTCCGGGTCGGGCCGTGCCGAGAGCGCCCCGCGCTCCGGTGCTGCCGACGGCGAGCGCCCGGGTGAACCGCGCGGCGAGACCAACGGGGCCGAACCAGGCACCCGGCGTCGCGCCACCCGACAGGCCGGTGAGCCCGGTGAGGTGCAGCCGACGCTGACCGACGCGCCGGCGTCCGAGGACCGCGAGCGTCGCACCGAGGGTGCGGACGGGGATTCGTCCGAGCGCACCGACACCGAGTCGCGCCAGCGTCGCAGCCGCAACCGGGACGGCGGCCAGCAGCGTGATCAGCAGCAGCGCGACGGTGACGGTCACACCGACCAGAACCGCGATGGCCAGCAGGATCAGAAGCAGCAGCGGGATCAGAACCGGGACGGCGGTCAGCGCGATCGGGACCGTGACCGTGGTCAACAGGGCCAGCGCGATCGTGACGGTGGTCAACAGGGCCAGCGCGACCGCGATGGTGGCCAACAGGGTCAGCGCGATCGGGACCGCGATGGTGGTCAGCAGAATCAGCGCCGGGACAACCAGCGCAACCAGCAGCATGATCGCGATGACGACGACCAGGGTGGCGGCCGCCGCGGCCGTCGGCGCCGCAACCGCGATCGCAACAACCGGCGTTCTCGCGGTGGTGGCGGCCAGATCGATCGTTTCGAGGAACCCACCATCAACGAGGACGACGTCCTGGTGCCGGTGGTCGGGGTGCTCGACGTGCTCGACAGCTACGCCTTCGTACGCACGTCGGGGTACCTGCCCGGCACCGAGGACGCCTACGTCTCCCTGTCGATGGTGAAGAAGTACGGGCTGCGCCGCGGTGACGCGGTGACCGGTGCGATCCGCCAGCCGAGGGAGGGCGAGCGCAAGGAGAAGTTCAACCCGCTGGTGCGGATCGACACCATCAACGGTGCCGACCCGGCCACCATGCTGCAGCGTCCGGACTTCAACAAGCTCACCCCGCTGTACGCCCAGGAGCGGCTCAAGCTGGAGACCACTCCCCAGGAGCTGACCGGCCGGATCATCGACCTGATCTCCCCGGTCGGCAAGGGCCAGCGTGGTCTGATCGTGTCCCCGCCGAAGGCCGGTAAGACGATCGTGATGCAGACCATCGCCAATGCGATCTCGGAGAACAACCCCGAGGTGCACCTGATGGTGGTGCTGGTCGACGAGCGTCCCGAGGAGGTCACCGACTTCCAGCGCACCGTCAAGGGTGAGGTGATCGCCTCGACCTTCGACCGG
>JAAYAO010000006.1 GCA_012719335.1 Propionibacterium sp.
CAGCGGCTGGTCGGACACCTCGGGGAACGGGTCGGCGCATTCCCAGTCCATGAAGTCGATCTGGTCGGTCTCCGACGGCTGCCAGGTCAGCGCCTCGTCGGGGCCCCAGCCCTCACCCGGTTCGGTGGGTCGGGGGGCCTGCGGCAGCCGTGGGTCGCGTTCGGGTTCGGCCGGGGTGGGCTCCCCGGTCGGCTCCCCGGTGGGTTCACCGGTCGGCTCCTCGGTGGGCTCACCCGTCGGATCGGTGGTCGGTTCCTCGTTCGGGGTGGGTGCGCTCGGCATCACCGGGGCGACGTTGACCACCTGTCGGAAGGTCAGCACCGCGGTGGTGCCCACCATCCGCACCAACTCGTCCTGCTGGACGTTGGGTACCGCCACCACGATCTGGTTGCCGCCGGAGGTGGTCACCTCGGTCTCGCCGACACCCAGCGCGTCGACGCGATTCTGGATGATCGTGCGGGCCTGTTCCAGGCTTTCGGGGGTGACCTGGCCGGTGCGGGTGGACGCGGTCAGGGTGACCGTCGTACCGCCCTGCAGGTCGAGGCCGAGTTTGGGCGTCCAACTGCCCATGATCGCCATCGAGGCGAACATGGCCACGATGGCCAGCCCCAGCACCACGAGGGTGCGGATGGGTCGAACTTTGTGCATGAGGACCTGATTACTCCTGGTTGCGGCCCGGCCGGTCGACCTCGGGGTCGGTGGTCGGTTCGGCACCGGTCAGCGCATCGGAATCGGTGCGATCGGGATCGGCGAGGGCCTCGTCGGCCACGGGAACGTCGGTGGCGGCGTCGTCGGTGAACACCTCGTCGTCGGCCGGCAGCACATCATCATCGGCGGCGAACTCGTCGGTGGCCGACGTGTTGATGATCACCTGCTTGAGCACCGACATCTCCAGGCCGGGGGCGATCTCCACCAGCACCTGGGTGTCACCGATCTCGACCACGTTGGCGATGATGCCGCTGGAGAGCATGACGGTCGTGCCCGGCTGCAGCGCGTCCATCATCTTGGTCTGCTCCTTGACCCGACGCTGCTGCGGACGAATCAACAGCAGGTAGAAGAGCAGGCCCATGACTGCAACCAGCAGGAGCGTGGACGTGATTCCCTCAGGCATGTTATTCCTAAATCATCGCTAGTACGGCGGACGCCGCCGCGCGGAGTCTACACGTCTTCACGCGAACAGGTCCGGCCCTTGATTGTCCGGTACCGCCAACCCTAAGTGCTGCCACGCCGCGGGCAAGGCAACCCGGCCACGTTGGGTGCGCATCAGGAATCCCTGCCGCACCAGGAAGGGCTCGGCGACCTCCTCCACGGTGCCGGCTTCCTCCCCGACGGCCATCGCCAGGGTGGAGATGCCGACCGGCCCGCCACCGAAGCGGCGACAGACCGCGTCCAGTACCGCCCGGTCGAGCCGGTCCAGGCCGAGTTCGTCCACCTCGTAGAGGGCCAACGCGGCGTGGGCGAGATCGCGGGTGACCCTGCCGTCGGCGCGCACCTCGGCGTAGTCGCGCACCCGGCGCAGCAGTCGGTTGGCGATTCGGGGGGTGCCGCGGGAGCGGCGAGCGATCTCGGCGGCCGCGGCCGGGTCGACCCGTACCGACAACACATCGGCCGACCGGTGCACGATGTGCTCCAGGGCGGACGGCTCGTAGTAGTCCAGTTGGGCGGTGAAACCGAACCGATCCCGCAGCGGGCCGGGCAACAGACCGGCGCGGGTGGTGGCCCCGACCAGGGTGAATCGGGGGATGTCGATCGGGATGGCGGTGGCACCGGGCCCCTTGCCGACGATCACGTCGACCCGGAAGTCCTCCATCGCCAGGTAGAGCATCTCCTCGGCCGGCCGCGACATCCGGTGGATCTCGTCGAGGAAGAAGACCTCCCCCTCGACCAGCCCGGACAGGATCGCGGCCAGGTCACCGGCGTGTTGGATCGCCGGCCCCGACGAGATCCGCAGCGGCGCGGACATCTCGGCGGCGATGATCATCGCCAGGGTGGTCTTGCCCAGCCCGGGCGGGCCGGACAGCAGGACGTGGTCGGGCACCTGGTTGCGGCCCCGGGCGGCGGCCAGCATCAACTCGAGTTGATCGCTGACCCGGGATTGCCCCTCGAACTCGGTGAGTCGGCCGGGGCGCAGCGCCGCCTCGACGGCACGGTCCTCGGCATCGGCGATCGGGTCGACCGGTGAATAGTCCATGAGCGCTACTTGGCCATCGCTTGCAGGGCGGCGCGCATCAGCGCGGCGATCGTGATGTCGGGGTTCTCCTCCACCAGCGGGGCGACCCGGTCACAGGCCAGGTCGGCTTCCTTGGCCGACCAGCCCAGCCCCTCCAGCCCGGCGGCCACCTGGCTGCGCCAGGGCGCGGACGCCGGCCGGATGGGCCGGCTGACCGCGGACAGGGCGTACACCTTGCCCTTCAGTTCCAGCACCATCCGTTGGGCACCCTTGCGGCCGATGCCGGGCACCCGGGTCAGGGTGGTCAGATCCTCCCCCTCGATCGCGGCGCGCACCTCATCGGGGCTGAGCACCGCGAGCACCGCCTGGGCGAGCCGCGGGCCGATCCCGGAGGCCGTTTGCAGCACCACGAACAGGTCGCGGGCGTCGTCGTCGGCGAACCCGTAGAGGGTCAGCGAGTCCTCCCGGACGACCAGCGAGGTGGACAGTCGGGCGGTCTCCCCCAACCGCAGCTCGGCGCTGGTTTGTGGGCTGCACTGGGCTTCCAGGCCGACCCCGCCGATGTCGAGCACCACCGAGGTGGCCCCGATCGCGGTGACGGTGCCGTTCAGGTGGGCGATCATCGGGCGGCCGCCTCGACGGCCGCCTGCAGCCGGTTGCGTGCCCCGCCGCGCCACAACTGGCAGATCGCCAGGGCGACGGCGTCGGCGGCGTCGGCCGGTTTGGGGGCCGCGGTCAACCGCAGGATGCGCGCCACCATCGAACCGACCTGGGCCTTGTCGGCCCGGCCCGACCCGGTGATCGCCGCCTTCACCTCCGAGGGGGTGTGCGTGTCGACCGGGATGTCGAGGCTGGCGCCGATCATCATCGCCACCCCGGCGGCCTGGGCGGTGCCGATCACGCTGGACAGGTTGTGTTGGGCGAAGACCCGCTCCACCGCGATCACGTCCGGGGCCAGCGCGGTGATCTGTTCGGTGAGTTCGCGCGACAGGGCGTACAACCGGCGGGCCGGATCCAGGTCGCTGGGGGTACGGATCACCCCGGCCATCACCAGATGCGCATGCCGACCGCCCTCGACCACGCCGACCCCGCAGCGGGTCAACCCGGGATCGATGCCCATCACACGCAACGCGGCACTCCCCTCTCGACACGCCGGAGCCCGGCGACGCCCGCCGGGTGCGAACGTTTGTTCGGATCCTAGCCCTCGAGTTGGGCGATCACTTCGTCCGACGCGTCGAAGTTGCCGAAAACATTCTGGACATCGTCGGAGTCCTCCAATGCCTCGATGATCTTCAGCACCTTCTCCAGGGTCGGGGCGTCGACCTCCTGGCTGAAGTCGGGCACGAAGGACACCTCGGCCGATTCGTAGTCCAGACCGGCCGCCTGCACCGCCTGCCGCACCGCCACGGTGTCGTTGGGGTCGCAGATGATCTCGAAGGTGTCCCCGGAATCCTCGACCTCCTCGGGGTTGGCGTCCAGGGTGGCTTCCAGCAGGTCGTCCTCGGTGACGGTGCGGCCGTCCTGTTGCTTGGCGACCGCGACCACGCCCTTGCGGGAGAACAGCCGGGCGGTGGAGCCCACGTCGGCCATCGTGCCGCCGTTGCGGGTGACCGCGACCCGCACCTCGGAGGCCGACCGGTTGCGGTTGTCGGTCAGGCACTCGATCAGCAGCGCGATGCCGGCCGGCCCGTAGGCCTCGTACATGATCGTCTCGTAGTCGGAACCGCCGGCGTCGGCACCCGAACCGCGCTTGACCGCGCGGTCAATGTTGTCGTTCGGTACCGAGTTCTTCTTGGCCTTCTGGATGGCGTCGTAGAGGGTCGGGTTACCGGCCGGGTCGCCGCCACCGATCCGGGCCGCCACTTCGATGCCCTTGACCAGCTTGGCAAAAAGTTTGCCGCGCTTGGCGTCGAGCGCCGCCTTCTTATGCTTGGTGGTGGCCCATTTCGAGTGACCTGCCATCGGCGCTCTCCTCATCTCGCACATACAGCACCATCGTGTCTGCAGCCTCATACCCTAGTCGCTCGTACAAGCCGAGGGTATGTGGACTCGCGACATCGACCCCGAGTCCGGCTCCGGGCAGGCCCTGATCGGCGAAGGTGCGCATGCAGGCGGTGACCACCGCGCTGGCCACGCCGCGGTGTCGCCACTCCCGGCGGACCCCGAGATGGTCGATCCAGCCGTACCGGCCCGGGCCGGCGTCCAGTTCGGAACAGATCGCGTACCCGACGACCTCGTCCTCGTCGTCGGCGTTGACCGCCACCCACGACCATTGCGGACGGGCCGCGGCCCGGCTCAGGGTGCGTTGCCAGGTCTCGGCGGCGACCGGGTCGGCCCCCCACTCGCTGTGGAAGGCCTGATTGTGTGCCACCCGCACCGATTCGTAGCGGGCCGGGGTCAGCGGCACCAGCCGCACCCCGTCGGGGGCGTCCACGGGCTCGATGTCACCCAGATGGGGCCGCAGCATGTCGATGTACCAGCGGGTCGGGGTGAGCCCGGCCCGGGAGAGCAGGTGTTTGTGACCGGGCAGTTTCTCGTCGGCGTAGGCGATCAGTCGCAACGGCCCGTCGCCGGGCCGCAGGTCGCGGGCATACCACTCGCGGGCCTGGCGCACCTGCCAGTCGAACAGTCGCCAGCCGATCTGCTGGGAGCGCCACACCGGGTGCACGCCACCGCGCAGCCAGATCCGCACCGGGTCGCGGTCGCGGTCGAATTTGCGGTTCCACGCCCAGGCCGCGGCACTGCCGCCGCGGTCGCGGCCCAGCAGGGTGGAGATCTCGGGTTCGGATCCCGGGGCATGGAAGAACTCGCTCAGTTCCTCCAGGGAATGGCGGTCTATCGCATCATCGAGGTGTTCGATGGCGATCACCAGATCGGCGAACTCGGGTAGATCCGCGGAGGTCATCGGCGCCCACGTCAGAGGGGTCACGTCATCCAGAGGATGGTGTGACATGGGCAGCCTCCTCTCCGTTGAGGGCACCCAAGTCTATCGGATTCTGCCCCGGTGATACCTCACCCGTGCGGTCGTGTGTCCTCAGCGCCAGATCCGGCGCCGGGTCACCGGGCCACCCCGTGGCATCGGACCCGTGCTGTGCCAGCGATCCCGCCACCCCCCGGATTCGGGGGCCGCATCCGGTTGGTCGGTGCGCACGGCGTCCCACCACGTGGTTTCGTCCTCGGCCACCAGCCGGGCACAGGCCGCCGACACCTTCTCGACGGTGCGGCGCGGGTCGGCGTCGCGGCGAATCGGGGAGCCGAATCGCACCGCCACCCGCGGCCGGTCGTCGGGACGGGGCAGGCCCCGCCGGACGATGTCGCCCAAGCCGCCGACCGCGCGCGCCCCGCGCACCCCGACCGGGATGATCGGCAGGTCGGTGTCGGCCAGCAGATCCGCGACCCAGGGTTCGTCGAGGTCGGCCAGCACCACCAGGGAGTTGCCCGCCGCGAGTTGGGCGCGTTGCACCGGCCCGTCCCCACCGGCGGCACGCAGCGTCCAGCGTCGGGCGCCGGGCACCGCGGCGGCGATCACCGCACCGTCCAGGTCGGCGGTGTGCGGGGCGACCAGCAGCACCGGGCCGGAGACCCGGTGGAACACCTCGGTGCCGCCGCTCTCCAGCCGCAGCACCGGCGAGAGCAGGTTCATGGCCGTACCTCGACGTCGGCCACCAGGCGGGGTGGGGTGTGCAGGTAGGTGATCGACGGCGCCTCACCCACCCGGGCCTCGGCGATCTCCAGGGCATCCGACATCGTGGTGGCGGCGCGGGCACCCAGCTTCGCGGCACTGTCGCGGTCGCCGCCGACCCAGATCACCTCGCCCAGCACCTGTCGGGCCGCGGCGGTGGCGAACCACAGGTGGAAGGGGTGCAACCCGTGGTTGCCGCGCTGGTTGCGGTACAGGTGCAGGTACCACTCGTCGCTCGCCCACCGGTCCCGGGCGGCGGCGATGGTGTCGTCGTCGGCGGGCAGCAACTGGGTGAAGAAGTCGGCCGCGGCGGCGTCCCGGTTCGCATGGAACTTCGGGGTGAGGGCGTGGTAGGCCAGCACCACCCCACCCGGGCGCAGTGCCGGAGTGCCGGTGTGGGCGCCGAAGGTGTCGGCCAGCACCGACCAGTTCGCGATCAGCGGGTCGACCGCCTGATCGTGGTTGTAGGCGGTGTTCGGTGCCACCCCGGCGACCAGCACATCGGCCGGGGCCGGCGCCGGCACGGTCTGCACCCGGCTCAGCACGGTCGCGGTGGCGTCGGCGACCCGGCCGGGGTCACCGGCGTGGATCGCGACGATGCCGCGCTGCCCGATCGCCTGGTAGGCCCCGCGGCGCACCTGCCCCGAGGCGACCCGCGACAGCTTGTCGAAGGCGGCCCAGCCGAGCCGGTCGGCGATCGTCCACTCCCATTCACGGGCGGCGAGGAAGCCCAGGTTCGGGCCGAAGGGCTGGTCGGCGGTGACCACCTCGACGACGAACACCGGCAACACCCCGGCCAGGGCGGCAGCCATCCGTTCGCCCACCTGCCCGTCGCGCACCCCGGCCAGGCCCCGTTGGGCGTCGATCGTGGCGGTGCCGGCCAGCCCGGTGGTGATCTGGCTCCAGCCGCAGGTGCCGTGCTGTTCGATCAGGCCGACGTGCACGATCAGGTCGGATTCGGCCACCCGACGGTTCAGTTCGATTGGTTCGTCCCGTTCGGTGCGGGCGACCTCGACCAGGTTGTCGCGGTCCTCGGCGTCGTGGGAGCGCAGGGCGCCGTGGCCGAGGAAGGAGCGCACCACCCGTTCACCGACCACGTGCTGCAGGTCGGTCTCGGACAGTTTGTGCTGCAGGCCGTTGGCCGCGATCAGCTCCACGTCGTCGATCCCGGCGGCCGCAGCCAGGGTGAGCACCTGCTCGATCACCCGGGCGCGCGGGTCGCTGTGCTGGCGGGCGCCGCCCACCGAGAAGGTGATCGTCAGCTTCATGCCGGGCCGGAGTTGCTCGGCCAGCGGGGTGGCGTCGAGCGGTGCGGTGAGCTTCGCGTCCAGTTCGGCGGCGGGCTCGGCCAGCACCTCGGGTTCGATCGGCGGGTACACCACCTTGGTGCCGAGCGGAAAACGCTGCCGACGGGCCCGGTGGCCCTGATGAATCAACAACGGCGGGGTCGACTCGTCGACCTCGTGAACGAATCCCGGACGCATGACGCTCCTTCTGCGGCGAATCTCAGAACTTACGGGTGGGCATCGACCAACGAGGCACCTGGGCGGCGGCCTTCCAGTCCACCGTCGACCAGGACCGTTCCTGGGCTTCCTTCATCAGGGCCAGGTCGGGGCTGACGACGACCGGGTGCCCGACCGCGCTCAACATCGGCAGGTCGACGTGGCTGTCGGCGTAGGCGTAACTGTTCGCCAGGTCGATGTCGTGCAGGGCCGCGTAATGCTTCAGCCAGGCCGAACGAGATTCCCCGACCATCGGGGGGCCGGTCAGGAAGCCGGTGGCGATGCCGTGCTCGTCGGTGATCAGGTCGGCGGCGATCACCACGTCGAACAGCGGCGCGATGGGCCGGGTCAACGGCCGGATCGCCCCGGTCAGCAGGATCGTGCGGTGCCCCGCGGCGCGGTGTTCCTTGATCCGGCGGATCGCCTCGGCCGACACCCGTTCCAGGATGTGGTTGGTCAGCTCCTAGTCCACGGCCCGTTCCAGCTCCGCGACGTCGGCGCCGGCGTAGCGTCGGTAGAAGGCGCGCAGGAAGGTGCCCCGGTCGCGCCGCTCGGCGTGCAGGTAGCCCGGCAGGCTGCTCAGGATGCTGCCGACCTCGCCCAGTCGGCCCAGCAGGCCGCGCTCGGACAGTCTGGTCCACAGGTAGGTTTCGATCACGTTGGTGGCCAGCACGGTGCCGTCCAGGTCGAAGGCGGCCAACACCTTCGACTGGTCACCGCTGAGGGTGCTCAGGTCGCGGAAGGTACTGGCCTTGGTGCCGCGGCGACGCCGGGCCCGGTCGAGGCGCCGCACCGGTTCGGTGACCGCCGGGCAGTGCACCTCCACCAGGTAGGTGTGCCAGTCGTAGACCGCGGAGTCGAAGGCGAAGGCGTCCACATCGTCGGGGTGCAGTTCGTGGTGCAACCGCAGCGTGTTGTCGTCGACGAAGTGCAGCTCCGACTGGCCGTACTCGTTGTACAGATCCAGGTAGCGGCGCAGGAAGGCCAACTGTTTGGCCTGTTTGGCCAACTGGGTGCCGGTGCGGCGGACCGCCGCCGAGCGCGGCGCGAAGGTCAACGCCCGGGCGGCCACCGCGGTGGCCTTCTCGGAGGTGGCCAGCAGCCGTTCCACCGCCGCGGCGCCGGGGAAGTCCCATTCGTGGGCGATCGGGGTGCCCCGGCCATCGGTTTCGAAGGGGTTGTCGATGAAGTACTGCCGCACCAGCTCGTACAGGGTGCGGAAGGTGATCGGGTTCCGGGCGCCGGAGTTCAGGTGGTAGAACTGCGGGTCGCCGACCTCGGGTTCGGTGGCGCACACCGCGACGATCGCGTTCACCACGTGGTCGACCGGCACGATGTCGATCACCGAGTCGGGGGATGCCGGAAACTCCGGCAGCCTGCCCTTGCCGTAGGCCATGATCAGCGGCTCGGCCATCTTGTAGCCCTCGATCCACCCCGGGTAGGGGTGTTTCCAGGCGGATTCGACGATCGCCGGGCGCACCACCGACAGCCGCACATCGCGGCCCACGTCGGTGACCACCCGCTCGCCGAGGGCCTTGGTGAAGGTGTAGACGTCGGTCCAGCCCAGTGACCGGGCGCGTTCGGTGCCGGCCTTGACCAGTTGTTCGGAGACCCATTCCTTGCGGCGACGTTCGGTGTCGACCGAGGTGGTCAGGTAGCCGGCGCGGCGATGGTCGCGTTCGGCGGCCTTGCGGAACTTGGTCAGCCGGGCCGGGGTGCGCGACTCGAGTTCGATGGCGGCCCCCAGGGCCAGGCCGTGTTCGGTCTCCACCCGGTAGTCGATGTCGTGCTCGTGCGGGGCCTCCCGGATCGCGCCGCGGCGCCGTCCGGCGGTGTAGGCGGTCGAGACGTGCAGGTAGTGCGGAATCCTGACCAGATTGCCGTCGGTGTCGCTGCAGGCTTCCAGCATCGCCCGGATCAGCGCTTCGGTGCCGATCGTGTTGGTGCGGAAGGCCTGGTCGATGGGTGGGTCGAAGGACACGTCACCGGCGCAGTGCACGACCACGTCCAGGTCGGCGGGCAGGGCGGGGACGTTGGGCAGGTCACCCTCGATCACCTCGATGCGTTCGTCGACGAGGGCCTCGGGTGAACCCGCGGCGGCCACCAGGTCGGCGAAGATCTTCTTGCGCACCAGTTTGACCACCCGGGAGCGGGCGTCGGCCGAGCCCTTGCGGCGCACCAGCACCGCGGCGGTGGTCTCGGGCAGTTCGGTGAGGATCTTCCACAGCAGGTGTTCACCGATGAACCCGGTGACGCCGGTCATCACGATCTTCTTGCCGGCCAGCAGGTCCTTCAGTCGCCCGTCCAGGGTGGGACGGGTGTCGTTGCCGGCGGAGGATCCGGCCTGGAAGGCGTGCGCCGGGGCGCTCGTGTTGGTCACCGATCCTCGCCCCGGGCCACGGCCAGCGCGTCGGGCAGGGTGAAGTTGCCGACGTACAAGGCGGTTCCGATGATGGCGCCCTCGACCCCGATCGGCACCAGGCCGCGCAACTGGCGCAGGTCCTCCAGCGAGGAGATACCGCCGGAGGCGACCACGGCCGCATTGGTGCGGGCACAGATCGCGCCGAGCAGTTCGAAGTTGGGGCCGGTCAGCATGCCGTCGGAGGCGACGTCGGTGACCACGAAGCGGGTGCAGCCGGCTTCGGAGAGGCGGGCCAGGGTGTCGAAGACGTCGCCGCCCTCACTGGTCCAGCCGCGGGCGGCCAGTTGGCTGCCCTTCACGTCCAGGCCGATCGCGATCCGGTCGCCGTGGGTGGCGATGATCTTCTCGCACCAGGCCGGGTTCTCCAGGGCGGCGGTGCCGATGTTCACCCGGGTGCAGCCGGTGCTCAATGCGCGGGCCAGGGATTCGTCGTCGCGGATGCCGCCGGAGAGTTCGACCTTGATGTCCACCGCGGCGATGATTCCGGCGACCGCCTCGGCGTTGGAGCCACGCCCGAAGGCGGCGTCCAGGTCCACCAGGTGGATCCACTCGGCTCCCTCATCGGCCCAGCGACGTGCCGCGGCGATCGGATCCCCGAAAGTCTTCTCGGTACCGTCCACGCCCTGCACGAGCTGAACGGCTTGGCCGTCCTTGACATCGACGGCCGGCAACAGTTCCAGATGGCTCACCCGAGGAGCCTATCGCGGATCGAGCGAGCACACCCACCGGCGGAGCAGCCGACCACCGGTCGCGCCCGACTTCTCGGGGTGGAATTGCATCGAGGCGAGCGGCCCGTGTTCGACCGCGGCGACCACCCGGTGCCCCTGGTGTTCGGTGAGGGTGACCTTCGCCCCGATCGTCCGCAGCGGGGCCGGGTCGAGCACCGCATAGCTGTGTACGAAGTAGTAGTACTCCCCCGGCTCGGGGCACAGCAGGCTGCCCGGGTCGGGTTCGGCGGTGTTCCAGCCCATGTGCGGCAGTCGTGGTGCCGGCACCCGGGCCACGGTGCCCGGCAGCAGACCCAGCCCGCGGGTACGGCGGCCGTGCTCGACGCCCTCCTCGAACAGCACCTGGTGTCCGACACAGATGCCCAGGGTGGGCCGGGAGGCGGCGACCCGTTCGGCCAGGATCTCCGGGGCACCGACCGCGGTCAGGCCGGCCATGCAGGACGCGAAGGCACCGACCCCGGGCACCACCAGACCGGCTGCGGTGCGGGCGCGTTCGGGGTCGGCGGTCAGTTCGACCCGGGCGCCGGCCGCGATCAGGGCACGGGTGGCCGAGTGCAGGTTGCCCGAACCGTAGTCGAGCACCACCACGTCCGATGCGGACGAGGTCACAGCAGGCCTTTGGTACTGGGCACCCCGCTCACCCGGGGGTCGATCGCGACGGCGTCGCGCAGCGCCCGGGCCAGGGCCTTGAACTGGGCCTCGACGATGTGGTGCGGGTCCCGCCCGGCGAGCAGTCGCAGGTGGACGCAGATGTGGGCGTGGAAGGCGAAGGATTCGACCACGTGCCGGGTCAGCGCCGGCACCCCCGACGAAATGGCCGCCTTCCGCACCGCGATGCAGAATGTGTTGAGCTCCCATCCCGAGCTGATCGACCGATCGGCCACGACCCCGAAGGACACCCGATGACCCGCAC
>JAAYAO010000278.1 GCA_012719335.1 Propionibacterium sp.
AGCCGTCCGGGGCCATGGCGAACAGTCCTCGGACGGCGTGGAAGGTGTCGTCCCGGAATGCGCTGGTCGAGATGGCCTGCACCAGGTTGCCTCCGAACACCCCCACCTGATCCGGGCGGGACATGAGTCGGGTGTACGGGCCGACCTCCCGGGGGAAGTCGTCGAACTCGACCTCGGCCCAGGTGTTGGTCGCGATGTCCAGGACGGCCGGTGGGGCCCAGACATGCGTGGCGCTGACCCGCCAGTCGTCCGACGGGTCGAGGCAGTCGCCGAGGGCCTCGTACGCCGGGTTCGAGCTGCCGTTCAGGTCGAAGCCCAGCGCGAAGGGGGCATAACAGTCGGTGGTGAAGGCATCCCCCTCCCGTTGCTCGTAGCCGGTGACCAGAAACAGCGGGGCACCGTCGACCGGGGTCACCAGGGCCTGCACCTCCTGGGCGTTCTCGGGAATCTCGAACTCGCGGGCCGCGCCGGTGGAGAAGTCGACGAAGTGCCCGGTCTCGGGCCACCGCGGATCGTCGAAGCCGATGCCGACGGTGCCGGCGGCGGCGATCACGTTGGGTACCTGCCAGCAGTCACCTTCGGTGTCGAAAGGCGGTACCAGGTGCTCGCGATCGACGTCCGGACAGGCCTCGGCCGGCGGCGTGGCCTCCGATTCGGGGTCATCGGAGCCGTTCTGCGGGGTCAGGGGGGACGAACCACCGCAGGCACTCAACGCCATCACTGCCACGGATACTGCCGCGACGTACAACCTGCTCCGCACGATGCCACTCCGATCACGCTGTCGTGAGCAGGCTATCCGTACCGGGGACCGTCACCGAGCCCGTGGAGGCGAAATATGCCGCTGGTTTCGACACGGACGCTTCGCGTCCTGCTCAACCGGCGTGGTGAGGCTGTGCTGCCGACGTCGGTTGAGCAGGCCGCGTCAGCGGTACCCCTGCTGCACGGGTGGGGCTGTATGGGCACCGGGTTTCGACGCGGGCCCGCTGTCGCGGGCCCGGCTCAACCAGCGTGTGGGCGGGGTTGCGGGCCCGGCTCAACCAGCGTGGGGGCACCGGGTTCGACCGGGGTTGTGGGTCAGCGGGTGACCAGGAAGTCGAGTTCCTCGTCCAACACGTTCTCGAACACGACGGCCCGGTCGGTGGTCAGGTGCGGGATCTTGGTGCTCTCCGGGAGGGGGACGGCTTCACCGGTGGTCAGATCGTAGGTCGCGGTGTGCCGATGGGAACTGCGCAGGTAGACGGTGGTGCCGTCGACCGCGGTGAACTCGAGGTCGTTCTCCGAGGGCAGCGTGGTGGCGGTGCCGGCCTCGACGTCGATCCCGATCACGAGATCGCGGTAACGGGGCCTCGCGTTCAGCACCACGAAGGCGCCGTCGTCGGTGACGACCAGGGGAAGATGCTCGGTGTCGCGGGGCACCAGGCCGGTGTGGCCGACCAGATCCGCGGCCTCGGGTACGGCCTTCTCACCGGTCACCCCGTCGTACCACGCCACCTGCCAGGCCCCGTCCTCGGTGGCGGTGAGGATCAGAACGTAACGCCCGAGATATCCGACAACCACGTCCCGCTCGTCGAACCCCTCGGTTGATTCGGTCAGGTTCGTCCAGGCGATCGACCCGTCCGGGGCGACCGCGTACAGGCCGGACACCCAGATCTGCTCGCTGTCCTTGCGGGCCCTGCTGACCATCGAATGCACCAGGTTGCCACCGAAGACCGCGATGGGGTCACCCGAATCCAGCTGGGTGTACGGCTCGATCTCGCTGACGTAGCCGTCGAATCTCACCTCGGTCCAGGTCTCGGACTCGAGGTCCAACGCCCCGGACCAGATCCACACGTCGGTCTCGGTCACCAATCGCTCCGTGACAGCGTGGCCGATCCACTCCGCGGTGGCCCGGTAGATCGGGCTCGGGTCGCCCTGCAGATCGAACCCGAGTGCGAACGGCGCCGCGCCGGAGGCATTGAACGCATCGCCGTCGCGATATTCGTAACCGGTGACCAGGAACATCGGTTCGCCGTTGACCGGGGCCACCACCGCCTGTGGTTCCCGGGTCTCCTCGGGCAGTTCGAGCTCGGTGGTCGCACCGGTGGTCAGGTCGACGAAATAACTGCCCAAGGGGTACTCGGTGAACCCGACCCCGACATTGCCGTGGGCAACGGTCATCTTCGGCACCAGCAGGCAGTCACCCTCGGTATCGAACGGTGCCACCAGATCGCGGCGCTGGAACTCGCTGCAGGCCTCGGCCACCGGCTCGGGGGATTCGTCCTCACCCGGGGAGGTCACCCCGCCGCTGCAGGCGGTCATGACCGCCACCGACCCGGCTGCCACCGCGACCCACGGTTTCTTCATGCCCGAACACCCCGCTACCTCGTCGACAATGGGTCAGATTACCGGGTGGGTGGGCCGCCGTGCCGTGTCAGGACGGCCGATCGGCGCCCACCACCCACATCGAGAAGTACTGGGAGCCACCCCCGTAGGCATGGCCCAGTGCCCGCCGCACCCCGTCGAGTTGGTGACCCCCGGCCCGTCCCATCACCTGCAGTGCGGCCTCGGCGAACCGGATCATGCCCGAGGCACCGATCGGGTTGGACGACAGCACTCCACCGGACATGTTCACCGGCAACGCACCGTCGGGGGCGGTCACCCCTTCGGCGACCATCCGCCACCCGGTGAACTCCTCGGCGAAGCCCAGGTTCTCCAACCACATCGGCTCGAACCACGAGAACGGCACGTAGATCTCGGCACAGTCGATCTCGGTGAACGGGTCGTCGACCCCGGCCGCACGCCACAGCGCCGCGGCAGCATCACGCCCGGCCCGCGGGTTGATGTGGTCGCGGCCGGAGAACGTGGTCGGCTCGGTACGCATCGCGGTCGCCTGGATCCAGGCCACCCGCCGGCCCTCCTCGACCCGGTCGGCGGCTTCCTCGTTGCCGATCACCATCGCGCAGGCCCCATCGGAGGACGGGCAGGTCTCGGCGAACCGGATCGGATCCCACAGCATCTGCGAGGCCTGCACCGATTCCACCGTGATGTCCGGTTGTTTCAGGTGGGCGAGCGGGTTGCGGGCCCCGTTGCGCCGGTCCTTGGCCGCCACGATCGCGCCGATGTTTTCGGGGGCACCCGACTTGCGGATGTAGGAGCGCACATGCGGGGCGAAGTAGCCGCCCGCGCCGGCACCCACCGGCATCGAGAACGGCACCGGAATCGACAAGGCCCACATCGCATTCGACTCGGACTGTTTCTCCCAGGCCACCGCCAACACCCGTGCATGCACCCCGGCCTGCACCAGGGACGCGGCCACGTTCGCGGTCGATCCGCCCACCGAGCCGGCGGTGTGCACCCGCAGCAGCGGCTTACCGGTGGCGCCGATCGCATCGGCCATCGCCAGTTCGGGCATCATCGCACCCTCGAACAGGTCGGGGGCCTTGCCGATCACCACCGCGTCGATCTCGTCCCAGCCGACCCGGGCGTCGGCCAGCGCCTTGTCGATCGCTTCACGCACCAACCCGGACATCGACACGTCCAGTCGCTTCGAGGTGTAGTGGGTCTGCCCGACCCCCAGCACCGCAGCCGGTTGCTTGCTCATCGCGGACTCCCTTCCAACACGGCGACCAGGTTCTGTTGCAGCAGCGGCCCCTGCCCGGCATGGGCCAGGACCCGTTCGGCGCCGTCGAACACCCGGCGGGCGGCCCGGCCGATCCGTTCCAGCCCGCCGCTGAACATCGGGTTACCGGTCAACGGGCCACCATCGGGGTTCACCGGGACGTCCTCGGCCAACCCGATCGCGGCCCGGGCCAGCAACTCCTGATGGCTGTACGGGGTGTGCAGGTAGGCCGCGTCCAGGGTCGGGTCACCGCCCAGCGCCCGTTCGGCGGCCGTGGTCAGCGACGGCATCGCCAGCCAGTCCCGTCCGGTCAGGTGCGCCGAATCGATTCGGTGCTCGATGCCGGTGATCCAGGCCGGTCGGTCGCACAGTTCGCGGGCCCGGTCACCGGCGGCCAGCACGATCGCCGCGGCCCCGTCGGTGATCGGTGGGCAGTCGTGCTCCCGCAACGGGTCGGCCACCACCGGCCGGGTCAGCAACTCCTCGGCGTCGACATCCTCGGCGATCTGGGCGTCGGGGGTGGCCAGGGCCGCGCGGCGGGCGCGGGCGGCCACCTCGGCCAGATCCCGTTCGGTCCACCGGCCCGCGGCGAGCCCGAGCCGGGCCTGCAGGGCGGCCAGATTCGAGTCGGCCACCCCCAACGGCGCCACCAGGTAGGGGTCGGTTTGCAGGCCCAACGTCCGGTCGAGCCGGCCGGCCGAGGCCTTGCCGAAGCCGTACACCAGGGCGGTGTCCACCTCGCCGGTGACCAGCTTCACCCAGGCCTCGTACAGCGCCCAGGCCGCGTCCATCTCGACGTGGGATTCGTTGATCGGGGGCACCGCCCCGATCGCGTCGATCGCGGCGATGAACGAGAAGGCCCGGCCGGCCAGGTAGTCGGACGACCCGGAGCACCAGAAGCCGATGTCGGATTTGGTGATGCCCAGGCCGGCGTACAAGTCCTGGAAGCAGGGCACCAGCATTTCGACCCCGTTCGTGGTGCCGTCGGTGGCCGGGGTGTGCGGGGCGTGGGCGAAACCCACCACAGCAATGTCGGTCATGGTCGTCCTCCTCACAGGTGATGCCGGTAGGTCTCGTAGTCGGCGTCGGGTTCACCGGTGGGCCGGAAGTACTCGATGTTGCGCAGGGTGTGCCCCCATTCGGATTCGGGCCGCCATTTCGCCTGCACCCGCATTCCCATCCGCACTTCGTCGGCCGGACACTCCAGGATCAGGTGCTGGATCGCGATGTCGGCGCCGTCGAGCAACACGTAGGCGCTCACGTACGGCGGGGTGATCTGCTGGCCCAGGAAGGGCACGTTCACGATGCAGAAGGTGGTGACCGTGCCGGTGTCGGCCACCTGCACGAACTCCTCGGTCGGCACCCCGTCGGTGGGGGAGGCTCCCCGCGGTGGGATGTACACCGGGCTGCCCGGCCCCACCCGGGCGCCGATCAGTTCGCCCCGGGCCAGCCCGCGCAGGTATTCCGACTCCTGCGCCGAGGCGCTGTGCTCGATCGACAGGGCGATCGGGGTGTTGATCAGTGAGACGGGTTCGGCCTCGGCGGAGCTGGGTGTCGACGGGCTCAACGGGCGCTCCGGGTCGGAGCCGGGTTGCGACGTGCTCGACGGATGCTCGGGGTCGGAACTGGGTTTCGACGAGCTCAACCGGCGTTCCGGGACGAACACCAGGTCGGTGATCCGCCCGGCCCGCTCGTCGGCCCACCGGGGCACCACCCGCAACCCGACCTCGAGCTCGTCACGGTCGCCCTGCAGTACGTGCAGCAGGGGAGTGTCCGCCCCGTCCAGCTGCACCAGTGCCCAGGCGAAGGGGGTATCCAGCGGATGCTCGGGCTGGGGCTCGTCCTGCCAGGAGTACGACAGCACCGTGCCGGCCGGGCCGACCTCGACGAAGTCGTCGATCGGGACGCCGGTGGCCGGGTCGTACTCCGGTGGCGGTACCAGCACCCGGCCGTCCCCGATCCGGGCGCCGAGCAGTCGGCCGTCGCGCAGCCCGGTGACGAAGGCCCCGATGGTCGGGCCGGTGGAGCGCTGGTAGTCGAAGAACAGGTCCAGCGGTGCGGTCAGTGGTTGGTTCATCAGGTCCTCCACATCTCGATGAGGTCGGCGAGGTCGGTGGTGGTGGCGGTGCCGGTGCCGCCCAGGGGCCCGGTGTGCGAGCGGGAGAAGCGCGGCGCACCGGTACGGCGACCGTCGCCGTCGAGGAGACCGCGGGCCCGCAGATGCGGGTCGTCGGCGGCCTCCGGGGCGCTCAGCACCGGGGTGAGGCAGGCGTCGGTGTCGGCGAATCGGGCCGCCCAGGTGTCCCGGTCGGCGGTGGCGAAGGCCGCCGCGAAGGCGTCCCGCAGGGCCGGCCAGTTGGCCCGGTCGGCCCGGTCGGGCAGGTCGGTCAGGCCCAGGCCCGCGACCAGTTGCCGGTAGAAGGGCTCCTCGATCGCTCCGACCGCCACGAACCGTCCGTCGGCACACCGGTAGGTGCGGTAGTAGGGGGCGCCGCCGTCGATCACATTGCTGCCCCGTTCGGGCAACCAGCCCCCGGAGCGCAGCCCGCTGTCGAAGGGTGCCAGCATCGCCGCCGTACCGTCCACGATGGCGGCATCGACCACCTGCCCGCGGCCGGAACGGCCCCGCTCGTGCAGCGCGGCCAGGATGCCGATCACCACCAGCATCGAACCGCCCCCGTAGTCGCCGACCAAGTTCACCGGGGGAATCGGCTGCTCGGCGGTGCCGATCAGGTCGAGCGCCCCGGTCAGGCCGATGTAGTTCAGGTCGTGGCCGGCGGTTTCGGCGCGCGGCCCGGTTTGCCCCCAACCGGTCATCCGGGCGTAGATCAGGGCGGGGTTGCGGGCCAGCACCACATCGGGGCCCAGCCCGCGGCGTTCCAGGACGCCGGGCCGGTAGCCCTCGATCAGCACATCGCAGTGTTCGACCAGGCCCAGCAGGTCGGCCACCGCGGCCGGGTCGGTCAGGTCGGCGGCGACCAGCCGGCCGGCGAAGGGGCTCGGATCGCGCGGGGAACCGGTGCGTGGGCGCTGCACCCGCACCACGTCCGCGCCCAGCGAGGTGAGCAGGGCCACCGCGTGCGGTACCGGGCCGATCGCCTCGAACTCCAGCACGCGCAGCCCGGTGAGGGGGCCGCTCATCGTCCGGTGAAGTTCGGCTTGCGTTTCTCGGCGAAGGCCCGCGGGCCCTCCCGGGAGTCCTCGCTGCGGAATACCTCCACCCCGATCGCGGTCTCCACCGCGAAGGCCTCGAGTTCGTGCAGGCCCTCGGTGTCGCGGATCGACTTCAGGATCGCCTGCACCGCCACCGGGGAGTTGTTGGCGATCATCTCGGCCAGTTCCAACGCCCGGGTGAGGGCCTGCCCGTCCGGCACCACCTCACCGATCAACCCCCAGGCCAGGGCCTGGGCGGCATCGATGTGACGGCCGGTGAGCAGAATGTCGGCGGCCGCGGTGTGCGGGATCTGCCGGGGCAGCCGCACCGTCGAGCCGCCGATCGGGAACAACCCCCACTTGGGTTCGGACAGCCCGAACCGAGCCCCGGCACCGGCCACCCGGATGTCGGTGCCGAGCAGAATCTCGGTGCCGCCGGCGATCGCGTACCCCTCGACCGCGGCGATCAACGGCTTGCTCGGCCGGCGGCCCTTCAACAGGCCGGGCATCCGGGTCAGATCCATCCCGCCGCCACCGTCCGCACCGTGAATCCGGTCACCGGCCGGGGTGGCGCTCATCGCCTTCAGGTCGGCCCCGGCACAGAAGGTGCCCTCGGCGCCGGTCAGCACCGCGACGCGGATCTCGGGGTCGTCGTCCATCCGGTCCCAGGCCTCGCCCATCAACCGCATCATGTCGCCGGTCAGCGCATTGCGCGCCTCGGGACGATTCAGCGTGATCACCAGCACGTGGCCGCGCTGTTCGATCAGACAATCGGGGGTCCGGTTCGGGGTCTCGGACGTGCCGGAGCTCATCTGTGATCTTCCTCCATGCCTGCGTGGGTTGGTGTCAGCCGTTGGGAAAAGGCTTGCTGCAGGAACGGTAACACCACATACTCGGATCTGTGAGCTTCAATCTCGCTGACCTGATCGAACATGCTGTCGACGCCACTCCGCAACGGGCGGCCCTACTGAGTGAACGCGGCGACCAGACCTTCGCCGAGCTCGAGGACCGGGCGAACCGGCTCGCGCACGCCCTGGCGGCCCGCGGTGTGGGGCCCGGCGACAAGGTCGGAATCCTGTCGCGCAACACCGTCGAGGCGATCGAAGCGATGGTGGCCGCCTTCAAACTGCGCGCGGTGATGGTGAACATCAACTACCGCTACGTCACCCCCGAGGTGGTGTACCTGGTCAACAACTCCGATATGGTCGCCCTGGTTTGCGAGCGGCGGTACCTGCCCGTGGTCGCCGAGGCCTTCGACCAATGCCCGCAGTTGACCTCGATACTGGTCGTCGACACCGACGGCCCGCACGACGACACCGACCCCGCCGGGTTCGAACGCTACGAGGACGTGCTGGTCGATCAGTCGGGCGAACGCGACTTCGCCGAACGCAGCAGCGACGACATCTTCATGCTCTACACCGGCGGCACCACCGGCCAACCCAAGGGGGTGATGTGGCGCCACGAGGACGCCTGGCGGGTGTTCGGCGGCGGGATGAACCTGCTCACCGGCGAGTACCTGCCCGACGAGTACGCGCAATCCCGGGCCGGGGCCGCCGGCGATCAGGTGGTGCGCTTTCCCACCCCGCCACTGATTCACGGGGCCGCCCAGTGGGCGATCCTGTCGTCGCTGTTCAACTGCGGTGCGGCGGTGATGCTGCCCGACTTCGACCCGCATGCGATCTGGCGGGGTGTCCAGCAACACCGGGTGAACGTGATGATGATCACCGGCGACGCGATGGCCCGTCCGCTGTTGGACGCCCTGGCCGAGGGGCCGGCCGGGGGTGGCCGCTACGACACCTCCTCGCTGCGCGCCCTGTCGTCCACCGCGGTGCTGTTCTCACCGACAATGCAGCAACGGTTCGTCGAGTGGCTGCCCGACTGCTTCATCACCGACTCGATGGGCGCCAGCGAGGCCGGGTTCAACGGCATGAACATCATCCGGGCCGGGCACACCCCCACCCAGATGTCGATCCGGCTCGACCGCACCACCGCCGTCCTGGACGAGAATGGGCGCCCGGTCGAACCCGGGTCGGGCGACATCGGCATGCTGGCCCGCAGCGGGCACATCGCCCTGGGCTATTACAAGGACGAGAAGAAGACCCGCGAAACCTTCCGGGAATACGACGGGGTGCGCTACTCGATCCCCGGTGACCTGGCCCGGGTGGAGACCGACGGCACCGTCACCGTGCTCGGCCGGGGCAGCACCTCGATCAACTCCGGCGGGGAGAAGATCTTCCCCGACGAGGTCGAGGCCGCCGTCCGGGCCCACCCCGATGTGGTCGACGCCCTGGTGCTGGGCGTCCCCGACGAACAGTGGGGGCAGCGGGTCGCCGCGATCGTGGTGCGCGCGCCCGGCTCCGAGGTCGGGTTGGCCGATCTGAACCGCACCGCCCGGCAACACATCGCCGGCTACAAGGTGCCGCGCAGCGTCTGGTTCGTCGACGCGATCAAACGCTCACCCGCCGGCAAATCCGACCTGCGGTGGGCCCGGCGCCTGACCGAGGAACAACCATCCAGCGAAGACCAGTTGGTCAAGTGAGGAGAACCATGCGAACCGCCCTGGCCGAACGGCTCGGCATCCGGTACCCGATCTTCGGATTCACCCCGTCCGAGCACGTCGCCGCCGCCATCACCCGCGCCGGTGGGATGGGCGTGCTCGGCTGCGTGCGGTTCGACGACCCGGACGAACTGGACGCCACCTTGACCTGGATGGCGCAGAACACCGACGGGCTGCCCTTCGGGGTGGACGTGGTGATGCCGGCGAACGCCCCCACCGAGGGCACCGCCGGTGACCTGATGGGCATGATTCCCCAACAGCACAAGGATTTCGTCACCCGCACCCTGACCGATCTGGGGGTGCCCGAACTCGAGGCCGAACGCGAGCACACCGTGCTGGGCTGGCTGCATTCCAATGCCCGCGCCCAGGTGGAGGTCGCCCTGCGGCACCGTCCCGCGTTGATCGCGAACGCGCTCGGTTCGCCCCCGGCCGATGTGATCGCCGCCGCGAAGGACGCCGGGGTGGCGGTGGCCGCTCTGGCGGGCAGCGTCGAACACGCCCGCCGCCATGTCGCCGAAGGGGTCGACATCGTGATCTCCCAGGGGCACGAGGCCGGCGGTCACACCGGGGAGATCACCACGATGGTGCTCACCCCCCAGGTGGTCGACGCGGTCGGCGATGACGCCGCGGTGCTGGCCGCCGGCGGTATCGGCAGCGGACGGCAGGTGGCCGCGGCCCTGGCCCTGGGCGCGGACGGGGTGTGGCTCGGGTCGCGCTGGTTGACCGCCGCGGAGTACCAACTGGGCCGCGCCGGTGGGGACGCGCCGTCGGTGGTGCAGCAGGCGATCCTGAACGCCGGCTCCGCCGACACCGTCCGCTCCCGGGTGTACAGCGGCAAACCCGCCCGCCTGCTGCGCACCCGCTGGACCGACGCCTGGGAGGCCGCCGACGCGCCGGATCCGTTGCCGATGCCGCTGCAGAACGTGCTGGTGTCGGAGGCCCATCAGCGGATCTCGGCCGGCGACGACCCGTCGGTGGTCTCGATGCCGGCCGGTCAGGTGGTCGGGCTGATCGACGAGATCGAACCGGTCGAGCAGATCATGGCCGAACTGGTCGACGGCTACCGGGCCGCGGTCGCCCGCCTCGGCGATCTGGGCTGAGGCGGCGACGGTGCGAATCGCGCTCACCGAGCAGCAACAACGGCTGCGGGACGAGGTCGAGGCCTACTTCGACCGGTTGATGACCCCCGAACGCCGCGCCGGGCTGGCCTTCGACGGGGGTGAGTTCGCCGACGGCGAGGTGTACCTGGAGGTGATCCGCACCCTGGGGGCGGACGGCTGGCTGGGCATGGGGTGGCCGACCGAGTTCGGTGGCCAGGGTCGCTCGATGGTAGAACAGTTGATCTTCAGCGACGCCGCCGCGGTGGCCGGGGTGGCGGTGCCGTACCTGACGATCAACACGATCGGCCCCACCCTGATGCGGTACGGCACCCGGGCCCAGCAGGAGTTCTTCCTGCCGCCGATCCTGCGCGGCGAACTGCACTTCTCGATCGGCTACTCCGAACCCGACGCCGGCACCGATGTGGCCTCGCTGCGCACCACCGCCGAACTCGTCGGCACCCTCGACGACGGCGAGTTCGTGATCAACGGGCAGAAGATGTGGACCTCCCAGGTGAAATACGCCGACTGGATCTGGCTGGCCTGCCGCACCGACCCGGACGCGGCCAAGCACCGGGGCCTGTCGATCATCCTGGTGCCCACCGACACCCCCGGGTTCAGCTACGCCCCGGTCGACACGGTGGCCGGGCTGCGCACCTCGACCACCTATTTCGACAACGTGCGGGTGCCGGCGAGCAACCTGGTGGGGGACCTGCACGGCGGGTGGCGGCTGATGACCGCCCAGTTGAACCGGGAACGGGTGGCCCTGTTCTCCTCGGCCGCGGTGGCCCACGCGATCGACCTGGTCACCGCCTGGGCCCGCGACACCACCGGCCCGTCCGGGGGTCGGGTGATCGACCAGGAGTGGGTGCGGCTGCTGCTCGGCCGGGCCCGGGCGATGAACGAGGCCCTCACCCTGATGAACTGGCAGCTCGCCGCCCAGGTCGAGGACGTGTCCCCGGCCCAGGCCTCGGCCACCAAGGTGCTCGGCTCGGAGAACGCCCTGACCATCTACCGGATGCTGATGGAGATCGTCGGCCCGACCGCGCTGTTGCCGGCCGAATCACC
>JAAYAO010000279.1 GCA_012719335.1 Propionibacterium sp.
ATCACTTCGAAAGCCGGCACCCGGGAACGCTGTGAAGCCATGCCGGCCAGACTAACGCCCCGATCAGCCGAGTCTGCCGGGGGCTGATGACTGAAAACACACGCCCTGGAGGGTCGTTCTGCCCGAACCGGCGGTAAACCCCGCTTCGCCTTGCGTTTTCAGTCATGACCTTCGAGAAGGCCCGGTGGGTGACCCCGGCGAGACCCACTCGAGCCACCGGAGCAGCCTTACGGAGGGTTCAACCGGTGGGTTCGTCCAGCGGGTGCGGCGGCACCTCGGGAATCTCCACCCCCGGCACCGGACGGCCGTGCTTGCGCTCGTACCACTCGGCATAGGCAGCCACCGCGGTGGGCAGGGTGGCGTAGATGTGCTCGCCGTCCTCGTCGGTGAAGCCGGCCGCCACCAACTCCTCGCGCACCTCCTGCTTGACCCGGGCCAGCGCGAAGACGATGCCCCGGGCCTGCAGGGTGGCGCGCAGGCTGGTCAGGGCGTCCACCGCGGTCAGGTCGATGTGGGTGTTGGCCTCGGCGTTCAGCAGGAACCATTCGGTGGGGGTTTCGGCCGCGCCCACCGAGATCAGCGCCCGCTGGGTGAAGTCCTCGGCGTTGGCGAAGAACAGCGGGCTGTCGTAGCGGTAGGCGACCAACCCGGGCACCACGGTGGTGTCCTCGTGGTCGTCGATGTCGTGCATCCCGGCCATCCCGCGCACATACCCCAGGATCGCGTCGTGCGGGGTGGTGATCCGGCGCAGCAGGTCGAGCAGTGACAGCCCGATCGCCACCCCGATACCGGCCAGCACGTCCAGCAGTAGCACCGCCACCGTGGTGCCCAGGGCCAGCACCAACTCGCTGGTGCGGAACCGGGCGATCCGTTTCAGCTCGGCGATGTCGATCAACCGGATCGCGGCGAACACGACCACACCGCCGAGCGCGGCGATCGGGAAGGCCTCCAGCACCGGGCCGGCCAGGTACATGGCGGCGATCACGGTCACCAGCGTGACCAGCGAGTAGAGCTGGGTGCGCGACCCCATCGAGTCGCCGAGCACGGTGCGTGATCCGCTGCTGCTGACCGGGAACCCCTGCATCACCCCGGCCGCCACATTGGCCGCGCCGAGGGCCAGGAACTCCTGATTGCTGTCGATCTGTTCACCACGTTTGGACGCGAAGGCCCGTCCGGTCAGCACGTTGTCGGAGTACCCGACCACCGCCACCCCCACCGCGGCGGGGAACAGCGCCCACAGGTCGATGCCCTCGAAGGACGGCAGCCGCGGGGTGGGCAGGCCGCGCGGCACCTCGCCGATCACGGTCAGGCCGTACCGGTCGAGCCCGAGAATCGCCACCGCCGCGGCCGCCACCAGCATCGCGATCAGCGGGCCGGGCAGCTTCGGGGCCCACCGCCGGAAGGCGAACAGCGCGACCACCACCAGCGCCGCCAGCGCCACCGTGGCCAGGTGCACCTGTGGCAGGTGGGTGGCCAGGAACCACAACTGGGCCGGCAGGGAGTCGCCCTCGATCTGCAGTTGGGTGATCTCGTCGAGTTGGCTGATGATCATCAGCA
>JAAYAO010000280.1 GCA_012719335.1 Propionibacterium sp.
GAGACGTGGGCTTTGACGGTGGCTTCTGCGACCACCAGGTCGGCGGCGATCTCGGCGTTCGATGCGCCGCGGGCCACCAGCACGGCGATTTCGCGTTCCCGTTCGCTGAGGGCGGCGAGTTTCTCCCTCGCCCGGCCCGCCTTGGCGTCCTCGGCGCGGGCGGCGTAGATCATCGCCCTCCCCCGTCGGCACCGGCAGTTCCGCGCTCAAGCGATAGCCTCCCGCATCGGTGGCGCCGGCCTCCAGCACCCCATCCAAAGCCCGGACGCGTTCGGTCATGCCGGGCAGGCCGCGCCCGGTGCCGGGCCCGGCACCACGTTGTGTGCTTCGGTCGTTGACCATCTCCAGCCGGACGGTGCCCGGGTCGGGACGGCTCAGGGTCACCCGGGTCACGGCTCCGGGGGCGTGTCGCACCACATTGGTCAGCCCCTCCTGCACCACCCGGTGAATCGCGGTGCCAACCGACCGCGGCAGCTCGGTGTCGGGCGGCAGGGTGTTGGCCACCGTGACCTTCATGCCGGACGCCCGGTGGTGCTCGATCAGCGCCAGAGCCTCCGGCAGCCCCGGTTGTGGGTGTCGTGGGTCGGCTTCGTCGGGGCCGAGCACCCCCAGGATGGTGCGCAATTCGTCCAGGGCCTGCCGGGAAGTGGTGCGAATCAACTGCGCCTGCCGGCCGACCACCTCCGGCGCACCATCGGCATTCACCTCCAGCGCCCCGGCCTGGACGGTGATCAACGACAGCTTGTGGCCCAGCAGGTCGTGCATCTCCTGGGCGATCCGGTTGCGTTCCTCGGTGACCGCCTGCTGTTCGGCCAGTTCACGCTGTTCCGCCTCGTACCGCAACCGGGTCCGGCGACTCTCCCGTTCACTGCGTCGCACCGCGCCGATCAGGGCCGGCAACAGCACGAACAGCACCAGGTCGGGCACCGACCCAGCCGGGCTGAGCACGATCCCCGAGTCGACGATTCTGTCCCACGGCGGCACGATCAGCGCCTCGACGGCCACGAACATGGTTGCGAGCGTGCCCAGCCAACCCATCCGCGAGGCCATCACCACCACGGCGACCGCCACCGGGGCTTGGGCAATCGTGGCGCCGAGCAGCAACCCGATCAGGGCGGCGATCCACGGATACCGGTCGCGGAAGAACACCGCGACTCCCGGCGGCACCACCGCCAGCCCCCACACCAGCCAGCCCTGCCAGGTGTCCTCGGGGGGAGTTTGCTGGGCCAGCAGCAGCAGCCAGTACGGCAACGTGCGCAACCACCAGCCGGCATTGCGCACGGGTTCGGCGGTGTACAGCACGCGGTTCTCCCTGGTCATGTAACCACTTCAGCCTAGCCAGGGCCGGTGCGCATCGGACGAAGGACGGTGCTGCACAGCACGGCGCGTACACCTTTCGTCTACCCCGGGGTCGGGCAGTTCGGCCGATGGCCGACGGGGTGATTCCCGCGACTCTGGAGATGACCACGAAACCACCGGCCGAGAACCCCACGGCCTGCGATGAAAGGAGCCAGCCGTGTTCGTCTCCCAGATCATTTCGGCCCTCATCCTCACCGTCCTGCTGCTGACCGTCCCCTTCGTATGGTGGCTGTGCACCGCCCGGAAACGAAAGGGCTTCTTCGGCTGGCTCGGCTGGACCCGGGTCCGTACCGACGAACCGGCGCGACTCCTGCTCGCCACGGCGGTGGTGCTGGTGGTCTACATCGCGCTGAGCGTGTTGCTGATACCCGCCCTGTCCGGCCGAACCGGGGACGTGGCGTTCAGCGGCCTGGGCTGGGCGGCCCTGGCACCCATGCTGCTCAAGACCATCTACCAGACCGCGTTTCTGGAGGAGTGCTTCTTCCGGGGCTTTCTGCTCAAGCGCGTCGGGGCCCGCTTCGGCATCACCACCGGCAACATCGTGCAGGGGCTGGTGTTCGGCCTGATGCACGGGGTGCCGTACGTGCTCCAGGGACACACCCTGCTGCTCGGTGTGGTGCTCACCGTCTTCACCGGCTCACTCGGCTACTGCATGGGTTGGCTCAACGAACGTCTTGCCGGCGGATCGCTGTGGCCGTCCTATCTGGTGCATGTGGTGGCGAACCTGTTCGGCACCGTGCTGGTGCTGGTCGGCATCGTCTGAGCCGGGCCCGCCGCCACCCCCTCGAGATCCGGTACCCGGGCCCTCCGCAACCAGATGGGAGGCCCGGGTGTTCGCCGTCGGGAATCGGCGATGTGACCAAAGTCCACACCCCGATCAGCGATCGGCCGGCCGGGCCGACGGGCCCCCTTTCACGGCCCTGACCCGGGGCATACTGGGGCGCATGATTATCGTCACCACCAACGAGATTCCCGGTTACCGCATCGAAGCGGTGCTGGGTGAGGTCATGGGCATGACCGTGCGGTCGGCCAACTTCGGCGCCAACATCACCGCCAGCTTCCGCTCGATCGGCGGTGGCGAGGTCACCGAGTACACCAAGATCGTGTACGAGTCGCGCAACGAGGTGATGAACCGGATGTGGCAGCAGGCGATGGAACGCGGCGCCAACGCGATCATCGGAATGCGTTTCGACACCGGTGACATGGGGCAGGCCTTCACCGAAGTGTGTGCCTACGGCACCGCGGTCGTCGCGGTACCGCTCGGTGAGGACGAGCCGGGAGCCACTCCCCAGTCCATCGCCATCAGCCGGCAGCGGGCCGCGGCTCCCCCGGCCGGCGCCCCTCAGCCCGGCCCCGGTCAACCCGGTGGGCCCGGAGCGGGCCCGCAGGGGCCCGGCGGCCATCAGGCCCCGCCCCAGCCGGTGATGCCCTGACCGGATCGATCCCCCACATTCGCTGCCTCGCACCGATCGCGTGCGGGGCAGCGTTTTCCCGGGTGACGGGCAGCCCTGCGGGGCTTACCCCCGGGGGGTGTCCAAGAACACAGTGGTTGAATACGCAAGTAATGGCGTTTTGTTTATAACATCACTTCGGCTCATCAACCGATGAGCAACGAAAGATGTGCGAAAGGCGTCACACATGCGTTCCAAGCCCGCCAAGATTGCTGGCATCCTCTCGATTATTTTCGGGCTCATCTTCATCGTGGCCGGGGGTGTCACCTGGGGAGTGGTGACCTCGCAGCTCAAGGCCGAGAACATCACCGTCCCGGGCGACTCCGACCTGCTGCCCGGCGCGCAGGTACAGGGCCCCATCTCCGCCTACGCCCAGGCGCAGACCATCAACAAGCACGCGCTGGCCGCCACCGACGGCAAGACCTACGCCGAGCTGGGCAAGATGGCCACCGAGGCCGAGGAGGCCGGTGACACCGAGGCCGCCGAGACCTACACCCAGCAGCGCGCGACCGTGATGAACGCGTCCTTCCTGCGGGCCTCGCTGTTCACCTCCGTGGTGGCCTACGGCATCGCCCTGCTGGTGGTCGGACTCGGCATCATCCTGATCATCAACGGCATCGCCTTCAACTCCCTGGCCAAGGGGGCGCGGCGCACCGAGCCCGTCGACGCCTGATCGGTTCGTCCCGCCTCTCGGGCAACCGACACGTGCCCCTGCACAGGTACTTCCCCTGTGCAGGGGCACGTGTGTGTTGCGGGAGTAAAAACCGGACGGCCGATGTGGCCGGGACGTCCGGGGCCGTCCACCGGGGGCGGCGACGCAGGCCGCGTTACCAGCCGCCGCCGCCGACACCGCCGATGCCGCCACCCACGCCGCCGCCGAAGCCGGAGCCACCGGCCGAGGCCATCGAGGACGACACCGCCGAGGTCATCGCCGAGGTCATCGAGTCGGACAGGCCGGCCATGCTGCCGGCGAAGGCGGCCGGGTTCGCCAGCATCAGGTACGAGCCGGCGTACCAGCCGGTGTCGATGGTCATCCGACCCTCGGCCGCCAGGGCCGCACACACCCTGGTCCAGCGTTCGGCGACCCCGAACACGATCGCGTAGGGCAGGTACTTCGAGAAGATGTCCTCCCCCTCCTCGAAGCGCAACTGATCGGCTTCCGCGGTGGTCAGGTACAGCTCGAAACCCTTCGCCTGAGCCAGCATTGCGCTGCCTCGCGGGGTGCGGGACGGCATCACGTGGGCGGTGGCGATCAGCGCCAGCCCGATCAGGGCGATCGCGATGCCGAGCAGCGCCCACCCGGCGACCGCGCCCAACAGCGCGGCCAGCCCGGCACCACCCAGCAGCACCATGCCGCCGAGAAGGTACCAGGTGGTGCGCACCACGGTCGGGTTGCCGCGGAACCAGCCGGAGTCGGTGACCGCCCGGGTCAGTTGGAAGGTCGCCTTGGAGACGATCTCGGGCATCGTGGTGATCTTGTGCATCAACGGCCGGTCGGTGCGGGCGAAGACGCCGTGGAAGACGGCCTTCTCGAAGGGTGCCAGCCCGTCGGAGTTGCGCAGCTTGATCAGCCGCTTGTGCTCGTGGCGGCCCGGCTCGTCGCGGATCTGCAGGTAGCCCCGTACCGCCAGGTCGACCAGGGTGGCGCTGATCTCCTTCATCTCGGCCTTCTCGGCCATCAGGGTGCCCACCTCGGCCGGACGCGCACCCTTCGGCGGGGTGAACTGCACCGCGATCGGGGCCCGCTTGTCCCGGGTGCCGACCTTCGCCGCCGCCGGATCATCGGGGTTCAGCCCCGGGGTGAGGTTCGCCCAGGCCCGGTCCCGGCCCCGACGTGCGGCCACCAATCCGACCCCGGCCACGCCCAGTGCCGCGACCGCACCCGAGACGCCGGCGGTGGTGGGGTTGACCACCACGGTGTTGCCCAGGTGGTAGCGCTTGGTGAACATCGGTTCGGCATCGGGGAAGGTGCCGGACGGGAAGGCCGCCACCACCGTCATGCCGTCCCCGGTCGCCACCCGATCCTGCGACCAAGTGACTCGGTTGTCGCTGATCCGTTCATCGGTGCAGGGGGTCGTGCTGCCCCGCTCACCGGCCACACACTCGGCCCGCAGCACCTCGTCGGGGCCCTCCAGGGTGACCGTCGCATTGCTGATCGGCATTTCGAAACCGGCGATCGCGTTCCAGGCGATTTCGTCGTGATCACCGTTGACGTCGGGGTTGACCACCCCGTCCACGGTGAAGGTGACGACGTAGGTGTGCAGGTCGCGGACGTAGCGGTTCTCGTCCCCGATGCGCAGTTCGAGCACCCCCGAGCCCCGCTCCTGATGCACCCGGGCCGGTGCCCCGGTCGGGCTGTGCGCCTCGATGTCGCTGATCTCCAGCACTCGCCAGCGGTCGGGGTCGTCGGTGACCTCCATCCGGGTCGGCAACACCAGCAAGGGGCCGTGACCACGTTCCCGTCCGAAGTCGAAGTCGAACTCGAGGGTGACGTCGATGCTGCCGTCACGTTGGGCGA
>JAAYAO010000281.1 GCA_012719335.1 Propionibacterium sp.
CACACCCGCCTCCGGCACCACCCCGCCCAGCAGCGCGGACAACTCCCGGGCATCGCCCTCGACGACCAGCGCCCCCGGAACCCGGCGCCGCACGTGGTCGACCCGTTCGGGCAACAGTTCGACCCCCGCCGCCCGCCGGCCCAGCCGCACCGCCCGCTCGAGAGTGGTGCCGAACCCGGCGAAGGGGTCGAGCACCAGATCACCGGGCGCGGTGCAGCGTTCGATCACGTGGTCGACCACCGCCGCCGTCATGTGCACGTCCTCATCGGCACCGGGTGGGCGTTCGGCGATGAAGGTTTCGTGCCGGGCGCTCAGGGTGGCATCCAGCGGGGACGTGCCCGGGTCGCCGGCCCGGCCCCGCGCCGTCGGTCGGCGACTCAGCGGCTCGGCCACACCGGTTCCCGCTTCTCGTTGAAGGCGGCAACCCCCTCGGCGGAATCCGGGCCGGCCATCAACTCGGCCTGCCGCTGCTTCATCAGCGCCTCGAAGTCGTCGTCGGGCAGGTCGACCGAGGCGTACATCAACTCCCGGGTGGCCCGGATCGCGACCGGTGAACCCTTGGCGACCAGCGCGGCCAGTTCCAGGGCCGCCTCCAGCGCTTGGCCCACCGGCACCACCCGGTTGATCAGCCCCAGGTCGAAGGCCCGTTGCGCGGTCAACCGCCCCGCACCCAGGCCGAGTTCCAGGGCGACCGCCATCGGCAGGTACTTCGGCAGGGACACTCCCCCGTCGGTCGCGGCGAACCCGAGCCCCACCTCCGGCAGCCAGAGCCGGGCGGTGTCCACCGCCACCCGCAGGTCGCACTTCAGCGCGATCTCCAGCCCGTTGCCCAGGGCCGAACCGTTCAGTGCCGCGATCACCGGTTTGGGGTACCGCGGCCCCAACACCCGCAGCGGGTTGTTCGTCGGGTCGACCTCGTCCGAATCGACGGTCAGGTCCATCCCGGCACAGAAGGTGCGGTCACCGGTGGCGGTGAGCACGATCACCCGCACCGTCGGGTCGTCGGCGGCAGTGCGCAACGCGTTCGTGATCGTCAGCCGGGCGTCCTGATCCAGGGCGTTGTGTTTGGCCGGCCGGTCGATGGTGATCACCAATGTCTCGGCGCGTCGTTCGACCCGTACTGCCATCCGCGACTCCCGTCCTTCTGCGTTGACACAACGGTTCTATCAGTCGAACAGCCACAGTGGGGCTCCGTTCACCGGGATACCCGGCCCACCGGGCGGCCCGTCGGCACCAAACTGAGAGGCGTGTTTGACATGCGTCGGCGCACGGGCGAATATCCAACCAAGCGCTTGACCAAGAAACAGTGACCACAGGAGGGTCGATGGCCGACAAACGTATGACCAGCGACGAGGCGGTGAGCCAGCTCGAGTCCGGGATGACGATCGGCATCGGTGGGTGGGCCTCGCGGCGCAAGCCGATGGCTCTGGTGCGGGCACTGCTCCGCTCCGACATCAAGGATCTGACGATCGTTGCCTACGGCGGCCCGGACGTGGGTCTGCTCGTCGAGGCCGGCAAGGTCAAGAAGGTCATCTACGGCTTCGTGTCGATGGACACCGTGCCCCTCGACCCGCACTTCCGCGCCGCCCGCCAGCGTGGCGAGATCGAGACCGGCGAGGTGGACGAGGGCATGCTCCAGTGGGGCCTGTACGCCGCCGCGATCAACCTGCCCTTCCTGCCGACCCGCGCCGGCCTGGGCTCGGACGTGATGACCTACAACCCCGACCTCAAGCTGGTCGCCGACCCCTACGGCTCCGGGCTGGAACTCGTGGCGATGCCGGCGCTGAAGCTGGACGCCGCCCTGGTGCACGTGAACCGGGCCGACATGCACGGCAACGCGGCGGTGCTCGACTACGACCCCTACTTCGACGACCTGTACTGCATGGCCGCCGACAAGGCGTTCGTGTCGACCGAGAAGATCCTCGACTCCGACGAGTTCGGCGCCCTGGACTTCCGCACCATGCAGATCAGCCGTCAGCACGTCACCGGCGTGATCGAGGCCCCCAACGGCGCGCACTTCGCGTCCTGCCTGCCGGACTACCCGCGCGACGAGGCCTTCCAGAAGGAATACGCCACCGCCGCGGCCGACCCCGAGAAGTGGGCCGAGTTCAAGCAGACCTACCTGTCGGGCACCGAGGACGACTACCAGGCGGCCGTGGCCCGCCGGAGCCAGGAGCAGAAGTGAGCAACGACACTGCGACCCAGACCGTCACCCGCGCCGAATACTGCGTGATCGCCTGCGCGGAAGCCTTCCGCGACAACGGTGAGATCCTCGCCTCGGCCTTCGGCACGATCCCCGCGATCGGCGCCCGGCTGGCCCGCGAGACCTTCTCCCCCGACCTGCTGCTGACCGACGGCGCGGCCAACACCGTGCGCGGCACCTGGCCGGTCAACAAGGGCCCCCAGGGCCCGGTCGAGGGCTGGACCCCGTTCCGCCGGATCTTCGATCTGGTCTGGAACGGCAAGCGCCACGTGGTGATGATCCCGAGCCAGATCGACGCCGCCGGCAACATGAACATCTCGGTGATCGGTGACTTCAACAAGCCGAAGGCCGCCCTGATCGGTGTGCGTGGTGGCCCCGGCAACACGATCAGCCACCCGACCAGCTACTGGGTGCCCAAGCACGGCACCCGGGTGTTCGTCGAGAAGGTCGACATGGTCTCCGGGGTCGGCTACGACTCCGCCGAGAAGGCCGGCAAGGCCGCCACCGAGTTCCTCGACCTGCGGGTCGTGGTGACCAACCTGTGTGTCTTCCATTTCGTGGACGGCCGGATGCAGGTCAAGTCGCTGCACCCGGGCGTCACCGCCGAGGAGGTCGTCGAGGCCACCGGCTTCCCGATCGAGGTGCCGGCCGATGTGCCCACCACCCGCGAACCCACCGAGGAAGAACTCCGGTTGATCCGCGAGGTGCTCGACCCCAAGTCGCTGCGCGACCGCGAGGTTCCCAGCGCCTGATCCGCACCGGCCGGACGATCCACCCGGGTCGTCCGGCCGGACGCACCCCCGTCCAGTACCCGCCGGGCAGACACCGGCCGCGTCCCACCAGAAAGATTGCGATGAGCCCAACCGTCCCGACCCAGAATCCCCCGCACGATCTGCTGCGCGACAAGGTGGTCGTGGTGACCGCGGCCGCCGGTACCGGCATCGGCTTCTCGGTGGCCCTGCGCGCCGCCCAGGAGTGTGCGACCGTCGTGATCAGCGACCGGCACGAGCGCCGACTCGGTGAGGCCGCCGACCAGATCGAGGCCGAAA
>JAAYAO010000282.1 GCA_012719335.1 Propionibacterium sp.
CCTCGTAGGTGAAGTCGACGTGGCCGGGCGTGTCGATCATGTTCAGCACGTGGGTGGTGCCGTCCACCGTCCACGGCATCCGCACCGCCTGCGATTTGATCGTGATGCCGCGTTCGCGCTCGATGTCCATCCGATCGAGGTACTGGGCGCGCATCGTCCGGTCGTCCACCAGATCGGTCAGTTGCAACATCCGGTCGGCCAACGTCGATTTGCCGTGGTCGATGTGGGCAATGATGCAGAAGTTGCGGATGATCGCCGGGTCGGTGTGACCGGGAAGCGGTGAACTCATGCGGATCCATCGGGTCGGGTGTGTGCGGAATGCACATTCTCGCATGCCCGGACCAAAAGCGCGTATCGGTCGGGTTCTGCATCCGAGCCGCATCCGCACCCTCTCGGGAGCCGATGGGTCGGGAAGGGTGGTGCCGGTTCCAGTAGCGTGGGGCAATGCCCTCCCTCGCCGAGTTGGCAGCCGACGGCTGCGGACTGCCGTTCGCCGCGGCCACCGACGATCTGCGTGCGGCCGTGTCGGGCACCGGGACGGCCGTGGTCGAGGCGCCGCCCGGCACCGGCAAAACCACCCTCGCCCCCGCGGTGCTCGCCGGCCTGGTGTCGGGACGGGTGGTGGTCACCCAGCCGCGCCGGGTGGCCGCCCGGGCCGCCGCCCGCCGACTGGCCGGCCTCACCTCGACCCGGGTCGGGGAGTTGGCCGGGTTCACGGTGCGTGGCGAACGGGCCCTGGAGCGCACCGCCGAGGTCGAGATGGTCACCCCGGGGGTGTTGGTGCGCCGGCTGTTGCGCGACCCGGCCCTGGCCGGGGTGGGCGCGGTGATTCTGGACGAGGTGCACGAACGCAGCCTGGACACCGACCTGTTGAGCGGGCTGCTGGCCGAGGTGCGCGCACTGCGCGATGACCTGGTGCTGGTGGCGATGTCGGCCTCCCTGGATGCCGGCGGCTTCGCCCGGCTGCTCGGCGGCGCCGAACCCGCCCCGGTGGTCGGGGTGCCGGCGGTGCTGCATCCGCTCGAGGTGCGGTGGGCGCCGGGCCCGGCACCGCTGGATGCCCGCGGCACCGCCCGCGGCTTTCTGGATCATGTCGCGGCCACCACCATGGGTGCCTTCGCGGAACGCCCGGGCGATGGTGACGTGTTGGTGTTCGTACCCGGCATCCGGGAGGTGCGCA
Source organism: Propionibacterium sp. (assembly GCA_012719335.1). Taxonomy (GTDB): domain Bacteria; phylum Actinomycetota; class Actinomycetes; order Propionibacteriales; family Propionibacteriaceae; genus JAAYAO01. Next base: position 1,181 of record JAAYAO010000282.1, read on the forward strand.
CCGTCGCCGAGGCCCTGCGCGGCCGGGTGCCCGAGGTGGTCGAGTTGCACGGCCGGATCGGGGCCCGGGAGCAGGATCGGGCGGTCGCCGGGCGCCGGCCGGGTGACCCGCCGCGGGTGGTGGTGTCGACCAATATCGCCGAATCGTCGCTGACCATCGATCGGGTGCGGGTGGTGGTCGATGCCGGCCTGGCCCGCGAACCACGCCGCGATTCCGGACGCGGCATGGCCGGGCTGGTCACCGTCCGGTGTTCCCGGTCATCGGCCGAACAACGCGCCGGCCGGGCCGCCCGGCAGGGGCCCGGTGTGGTGTGGCGCTGTTACGACGAGCAGACCTGGGCGGGGTTGCGCCCCCAGGCCACCCCCGAGGCGCAGTCGGCCGACCTGACCGGTGCCCTGCTCACCCTGGCGGCCTGGGGCACCCCGCGTGGTGCGGGGTTGCGCCTGCCCGGGCCGTTGCCCGCCGCCGCGGTGGCCGAGGACGAAGCGGTGTTGCGCGGCCTGGGGGCGGTCGATGCCGAGGGCCGGATCACCACCCGGGGACGCCGGCTGGTCGACATTCCGGTCGCCCCGCGGTGGGCCCGGGCACTGCTCGATGGTGCCGAGCTGGTCGGTACCCGGTCGGCGGCCGAGATCGTCGCCGCCGCCGAACTCGATGTCGACGGTGACCTGTGGGCGGCGTTGCCCGGGTTGCGGCGTGGCACCGCCCCCGAGGCGCGCCGGTGGGCCGCCGAGGTGACCCGGTTGGAGCGGCTCGTGCCGGCCCGGGACGGTGACGGGTCAGCCCCGGGAGCGGTGGTGGTGTTGGCCCATCCCGAACGGGTGGCCCGCCGGGTCGGGGACAGCTACGTGTTCGCCTCGGGCACCCGGGCCGCGGCCCCATCCGGGCTGGCCGATCGGGAATGGTTGGCGGTGGCGGAGGTGTCGCGGGCCGGGGGTGCGGCCGCGGCCGGTACCGGGGCGATGATCCGCTCGGCTGTCCCGATCGACGAGGACACCGCCCGCCGGGTCGCGCAGCATCTGCTGGTCGAGGAGGTGCGCGCCGAGTTGGTCGACGGCCGGCTGCGCGCCCGCCGGGTCACCGCCCTGGGCGCGATCGAACTGACCTCGACCCCGGTGCCGGCCGATCAGCTCGGTGCCGACGCGGTGCGCACGGTGGTGTTCGACCGAGGGTTGGACGTGATCGGCTGGTCGGCGGCGGGCGACCGGTCGCGGCGCCGACTCGCCCTGCTGCACCGGCATCTGGGCGCGCCCTGGCCGGCGGTCGACGAGGCGAGCCTGCTGGCCCGGCTGGACGAGTGGCTGGGCCCGGAACTGGCCGACGCGGCCCGCACCGGCAGGCTCGCCGGTATCGACCTGACCGCGCCGCTGCGGCGGCTGGTTCCGTGGCAGCAGGCCCACCTGCTCGACGAGTTGGCCCCCGAGCGGCTGACCGTGCCCAGTGGTTCCCGGATCCGGCTCGACTACCCCGCCCACGACGACGACGCGGCAGTGGTGTGTGCGGTGAAACTGCAGGAGTGCTTCGGCCTGGCCGCCTCACCGACCCTGGTCGAGGGCCGGGTGCGGGTGCTGTTCCACCTGTTGTCACCGGCCGGGCGGCCGCTGGCGATCACCGACGACCTGGCCTCCTTCTGGGCCGGCCCCTACGCCCAGGTGCGCGCCGAGATGCG
>JAAYAO010000283.1 GCA_012719335.1 Propionibacterium sp.
ACCTCGCGGGTGTACCTGCAAACCCTCGACCTGACCGACCTCGATCACCTCGACCTGGTCGCTGCGGAGGTCATGCCGCAACTGTGAACCGGCGTCGGTTGAGCCCGTCGAAACCAGCCGGCATTTCGACCTGGTTGCTGCGGAGGTCATGCTGCAACTGTGAGCCAGCGTCGGTTGAGACCGTCGAAACCAGCCGGCATTCAGCCGGAGGAGGGGACGGGCGAGCGATCTACTCGTACACCAGACCGACCCAGGTGTCGACCTCGCCGAGATCCCAACCCTCCATGGTTCGTACCAGGTCGTCCAGCAGGCGTTGCTCCGGTGGGGTCAGGCGTTGTTCGTCGGCTGGCACGGTGGCGTGATCGAGGGAGACGCGCACCATCAACCCGTCCCCTTCCCTCGTCGGGGACACCGATACCGCTTCGACGGAGACGCCGCTGGACAGGGCGTGCAGGGTTGCGGCGTAGTCCGCCATCTCGGCGGGTGCGACCGAACCCGGCGGGATCGGCAGGAGCCATTTCACACCCCGGAAGTGGACCGAGATCTCACCGGGCCAGCCCACCTCGTCGGCGATCCATGCCACCGACCCCCAGGCTTGACCAACCACGGCGTCCAGCGAATTCGGATCGGCGGGTTCGTCGGGATGGGCGATCAGGCGACGACGATTCGGCGGTACGTCGGAGAACTGCTCACCATCGTCGATGGTCACGTTGAAGGTGATGTCGCTGGTTTCGTCGTCGGCCGCGGCGGCCAGCGCGGCGGCCAACCACTGGCCCATGGCGGGCGGATGGCCGGTGATCCACACGGTGAGGTGCCCGTACGCCTCGATGCGCAGGCGCGGCAACTCGGGGGTGAGCGGCGCGATCTGCGGGTCGTCGGTCACCGCGGCGAAGGTGTCGACCAGGTCGATCAGGTCGGCCGCCGAGGTGGTGTCGGTGGCCCCGATGTCCACGATCAACCGCTGCGCACGTTCCGGGTCCGACCGCCGGCAGGACGCCGAGTTGAGGTTCACCTCGATTTCGTCCGCGGGTGCGAAGTCGGTGAACTCGTCGCGGACCCACTCTTCCAGGGCTGCGCAGTCGACACTGCCGGGGCTGGGTGCTGCGACCGTGGGGGTGGGCTCGGGTGGCCCCGGCGGTACCCAGGGTGGGAACGTGCAGCCCGCAGCCGACGCGGTGAGCAGCACCGCCACCAGCAGGGCGGGTGTGCGGGTACGGGCCGGTCGGGACGAAGCCATGACTTCATTGTCTCCCCGGCCCGGACATCCAAACGCGACGGTGCCCGGCCCCGAATGGGAACCGGGCACTCGTGCGGGTCGATCAGTGCTGGTTGGGCGTGGCCGGGGGCTGCCCGATCTGCTGCAACATGTCGACGAACCACGGCGTGGTGATATCGAAGGGCTTGCCGCCGGCGATCCGATCGAACTCGATCACGCGCAACTCGTCGTCGCGTTCCTCGTCGTTACCGACCACGCCGGCCTCGCCGCGCAGCGCCGCTTCGACGGCCAGGTCGCACATCGAGCTGATCAGGTCGACGTCGTACTCCACCGGTGCGGCCGAACGGGAGTAGTAGCCCGACTTCTGCACCATCACCTTCTCGGCGTCCAGGCGGTGCGCGAACTCGTCCCCGAACCAGGCGCCCGGGTTGATCTTGTCGAGCTTGACGTGGCCGAAGGGGTCGCGCGGCACTTCCTTGCCGGCCTCCTCCAACTCCGCGACGATGCCTTCCACCCCGGCACCCTCGGACAGGAAGATCGTCACGTTGCCAACCTCGTCCATCACCTTCTTCAACCGGGCGGCTTCCTCGTCGAGGTTGAAGTCGTCCTCGGGCAGGTAGACCGCGTGCACCTCACGCTTCTCGCGGGTCAGGCCGATGTCGGGCAGCGAGGCCCGGGTGTCCAGCCAGTTGCGGTACTCGTGGGCGGTGGCGGCGGTCAACCCGCCGCAGTGCCGGCCCATCACCTCGTGGATGATCAGCATCCGGGAACCGGAGTTGTGTTCCGAGACCACGTTCTGGGCGAACCGGGCACCCATCTCCGCGGCGGTCTGGGCGCCCAGCGATTGCCGGATCGGTACGACGTCGTTGTCGATGGTCTTCGGCAGGCCGACCACGGTCAGCCCGTAGTCGTGGCGGGCCAGGTAGGCGGCCAGGTCGGCGGCGGTGGTGTTGGTGTCGTCGCCACCGATGGTGTGCAGCACGTCCACGCCGTCGGCGACCAGCCGGTCGGCGGCCACCTGCAGCGGGTCGGCACCCTCGTCCACCAGGCCGCGCTTGACCAGGTCGGCGGTGTTGGTGAGCTTCACTCGGGAGTTGCCGATCGGGGAGCCACCGTAGGTGTGCAGCAGACCGGCGCTGGCGCGCACCTCCGGGGTGACGGTGTAGTACTCACCGCGCAACAGGCCCTGATAGCCGTGCTTGTAGGCGATGATCTCCGTCTCCGGGGAGATCTCGGTGTAACGCTGAATCAACCCTCCGATGGCCGAGGAGAGGCACGGGGCGAATCCACCGGCAGTGAGCAGGGCGACCTTGTTGACCATCAATGAAACCTTTCTGGTGTCTGTCGGGTACCACCCTACGACGGGCTACCGGGCGGCTGCGATGCGGCTGATCGCCTCGGTGATGATCTCCGGTGAGGTGGCGAGGTTGATCCGGGCGAAACCGGCGTAGGCCGGCCCGAAGGTGGCGCCGTCGTTCAGTGCGACCCGGGCCTGCTGCAGGAAATGCCGCGACGGCGATTCCAGCCCGAGTGCGCGGCAGTCGAGCCAGGCCAGATAGGTGGCGGTGCCCGGCTGGTAACGCACCTGCGGTAGGTGTTCGGCCAACAACCGCACCAGCAGGTGTTGGTTGGCCTCGATCTCGGTGAGCAGCCGGTCGAGCCAGGGTTGCCCGTATTGCAGGGCGGCGGTGTGCGCGATCACCGCACCGTGGGAGGAGGCTCCGCGGGTGGGCCCGTAGGCCAGGCCGGTGAGGTCCTTGCGGGCCTCGGCCCCGGCCACGATCAGCGCGGCCTTGTGGGCGGCCAGATTCCAGGCCTTGGACGCCGACACCACGGCGAAGTCGGTTTCGGCCCCGGGCACCGACAGGTAGGGCACGAAGGTGTCCCCGGAGTGAACCAGCGGGGCGTGGATCTCGTCGGCGATCACCCGCACCTGGTGCTCGCGGGCCAGCCGCGCGACCCGGGCCAGTTCGGTGCGGGTGTGGGTGGTGGCGGTCGGGTTGTGCGGGCTGCACAGCAGGAAGGCGGTGGGCTTCTCGGTGTCGGCGCCGCCGAAGGCTTCCTCCAGGGCGGCCAGGTCCAGCCGTCCCTGTTCGGTCAGCGGTACGTCCAGCACCCGTCGTCCGGCCTCGGTGATCACCGAATAGAACGGGGGATAGACCGGTGAGGTCACCACGATCAGGTCACCGGGCATGGTCAGGGCATGCACCAGCACCGAGATCGACTGCATCACGTCGGGGGCCAGCACCATCTGGTCGACCTCGGGGGCGTAGCCCCACTGCCGGGCGGAGTACTGCGCCCAGGCCTGTTCGTAGCGGGGGCCGTCGGGGTACCCGGTGTCGCCGTTGCGGATGGCGGCGATCATCGCCTCGGTGACCGGCTCGGCCAGGTCGACGTCCATCTCGGCCACCCACAGGGGCAGCACGTCGGGGTCGTAGCGGCGCCATTTCATGCTGGTGCGGGTGCGCAGGCGTTCCAGGGGCACATTCAGAATCGAGTACTCCACTCGCGACACTCTAACCACCCGCGGCCGCCGATGTGATGTGCCCTACACTCCGGTCATGGCGCGTTACTTCGATGTTCACCCGGACAATCCCCAGCAGCGATCGATCCATCAGGTGGTCGACATCATCCGTGACGGGGGGTTGATCGCGTATCCCACCGACTCGGGTTTCGCCCTCGGCTGCCAACTGGGTAACCGCGACGGTCTGGACCGGATCCGGTCGATCCGCAAACTCGACCAGCACCACCACTTCACCCTGGTGTGTGCGAACTTCGCGCAACTGGGTCAGTTCGTGCAGATGGACAACGATGTGTTCCGGGCGGTCAAGGCGGCCACACCGGGTCAGTACACGTTCATCCTGCCCGGCACCCGGGAGGTGCCCAAGCAGATGCTGCACCCGAAGAAGCGCACCGTGGGTGTGCGGATCCCGCAGCACACCACCACCCTGGAGTTGCTCAACGCGCTGGGTGAACCGCTGATGTCCTCCACGTTGATCCTGCCCGGTCAGGACGAGCCGATGACCGACGGCTGGCAGATCAAGGAGGAGCTCGACAATGTCCTGGACGCGGTGCTCGACTCCGGCGATGTGGGCACCGAATCGACCACGGTGGTGAACTTCACCGGCGACGAACCGACCGTCGACCGCCAGGGTGCCGGCGACCCGTCCCTGTTCCTGGCCTGAACCTCCGGCTGAGGGTCAGGGCTGTTCGGTGGCCAACCGCGGACGGGGCTGGTCACCGCCCAGCAGTGGGTTGTAGCGCAACGAATTGGGCAGGCACTCGCACTCGGTGGCGATGCGCATGTCGGCGATCCTGCCGGCCTCGCGCAGCTCGTAGAGCTTCGGCACCACTCGGTCACGGATCGCCCACGGGTCGAGGGTGTTCAGGTAGATCTTCGTGCCGCCCTCGAACCCGGCCAGGGTGGAGACCCGCCACTTCAGCATCACCCGCCACGGCATCGCGACATCCGAATCGAGGGGACGGTAGTACCACTCCTCATTGCACGGCACGTCGGTGCCGGTCGCGGCGTGGCAGGCGTGCACCAGGTCGCTGATGCCGCGGATCTCCTCGTCGGTGTGCTCCCACGGCATCACCGCGGTCGACCTCGAGTAGATCTCCAGGGTCGGGTAGCGGTGCCCGAACCCGGCGAAGGCGATCGCGTGGTCGTTCTCGGCGATCACCAGGTTCTGATAGCCCGCATAGTTCGTGGCCGCTTCGTTGTAGATGTTGGCGTTGTGGCGCACCACCTGCAGCTCGTGTTCGTTCTGCACCCCGCGCTCATCGATCGCCACCAGTTGTTTGTGCAGGTGATCGAAGGACGCCCCGGCAGGTTTCAGCCAGTTCTGGAACACCGCGACATAGCGGACGTACCGGTTCTGGGCGTACAGCGATTCGGTGGCACGGGCGGTGAACTTGATGTAGCGATAGTGCTCCTCGGGGGTGAGCGTGCCCGAACCGGCCAACTCGTCGTCGGTGGTGGCACCGTCCACGTAGTGCCGACGGGCCACGATTACATCATGGCCGCCACCGAAGAAGCCGGTGGCATATTCCAGCAACTCCTCGTCGGTGAGTTCACCGATCTGCTCCGGGCTGCGGCCGCCGGCGGCCAGCCGTTGCCGCACCACCGCCAACACGTGCTCGCGTCCGGCCGGGTCGGCCAGATAGCGGTCGCGTGCGGCGATGTTGTCGGGGGCCAGTTCGTACCCGTAGTTGGCGTGCCAGTAGTCGTAGGACAGGATCTCGAACAGGTTCGGAATGCGGCGGAACTCCGCGGTACCGGCGGTCAGTTCGTCCCGCGACACCCAGTCGTGTTGTGTCCAGCGGCCCCGCTGCAGCACCAACCGGGACTTCTCCGGCGGGGTTTCGGGGTATCGCTCGCTGCAGAAAGCACAGTGCCGTCCGTCGTCGCTCGGGTCGAGGGTCTTCGGGTCGGGTCGCACGATGCCGAGCGGACGATGGCCGCGGCCCGGCACGGTCCACACCTGGGTGCCGCTGAACGGGTTGACCTGCTTCACCGTGCCGTCGGCCAACCGGGCCAGGTACTCGGGGGTGGGGATGCGCGACAAACTCATGGTGGGTTCCTGGGTGTTTCGTGGGTGGGTCGAGATCAACTCGACAGGGAGAAGGTGCGCCGGTGGCCGGTGTCGGTGTCGTGCAACTCGACGGTGATGATGCCGTGCCGGTCGATCACGTACCGTTCCTCGATGATCGGGCCCTCCCCGTCGAGTCGGGTGACCGCGACGTGCTCCAGGCAACGACCGTCCTGCAGTTCGGGGATGAACCCGAACCGCACCTCGGCGAAGGGCACCAGGTCACCGCGCGGTTCGCCGTCGGCCAGTGAGGCGTACTCGACGAAGCGGAACACCCCGAGGTTGTGCGCGGCCCGGTACCGCCGAGTGATCACGGTGTCCTGGGTGGGGGAGACCACCTCGCTGTTGCGCAGAATCGGGTCGAAGCTGACCAGGTGGCCGCCCTGCATCTCCCGGAACACCCCGAAGCCGCGGGAGAGGCGGTCGGTGAGCCGGTAGCCGGCCTCCGAATCGGTGGCGATTGCCAGCCCGATTGCCGTGGAGGCGGCCGGGAAGGGGGAGCGGTGCACCCGTCGTCCGAACCGTTCGCGCAACACCCGCGGCACCAGCGGCAAGCCGCTGGCCCCACCGACCAGGTAGATGCCGGCCACTTCGGCCAGATCGGCACGCTCACCCAGGTCACCGACCAGGGGCGTCATCGCCTCGACGGTGCGCAGGACGAGCGGTTCGGCCTTCTCGTAGAAGGTCTGCACCGGCACCAGCACCACCTCGTTGCCGACCTCCAGCGCCATCCGTTTGGTTTGCGGGGAGAGCCGTTCCTTGGCGTCGCGGGCGTCGTCGATCAGGGCCGCGCGTTCGGTGCGATCGAGCGAGTCGTAGCGCCGGTTGACCAGTGCGGCCGCGACCATGGCCAGCTCTTCGTCGAAGTCGTCACCACCCAGGTGGTTCACCCCGACGCTGTTCTCGATGATGTGGTCGGTGCCCTCGATCCGCACCAGGGAGGCGTCGAAGGTGCCGCCGCCGAGGTCGTAGATCAACACCTGGTTGCGCCGTGACGTAATCGTGCGGGACTGCCGATGGGTGTACTCGAAGGCGGCCGCGGAGGGTTCGTTGATCATCGCGACCACGGTGAACCCGGCCCGGCGGAAGGCTTCCAGGGTGAGGAACCGCTGCGCCCCGTGGGCGTGGGCGGGCACCGCGACGGCACAGCGGCCGGGTCGTTGCCCGATCGTGGACGAACGTTCCAGGGCGGTGCCGAGGGCGGTCAGAAACTCGGTGACCAGATCGAGCAGGACGAAGTCCTGCTTCCCGATCCGCACGGTGGTGTCGGTGGTGACCCGGGCGTCGGCGAGCTCACGCTTGAACGAACGCAGCACCGGGGCACCCCGGGAGGCGGCATCGAGCGCTTCGAATCCGAAGACCAGCCGGCCGTCCACGACCGCGGCGGTACTGGGGAAGTACTCCTGGGTGTCGCCGTTGGTGTCCAGAAAACCGACGATGGGGTAGTTGCCCCGGTCCGCATACGCAACCACCGTTCTGGTGGTTCCGAAGTCCACGCCCAATTGCATGCGGCGAGCCTAACAGCGGTCGGTGAATGCTCGGTGTCGGTTCGCAACCGCTCAGTTGCGGCTCACCAGGCGGGCGTTCGGCAGCTTCGGGGCCGGGATCGGATCGGGGGTTCCGGTGGGGAAGGGGCCGAAGATCTCCGGGCCGTCGATTGGGTGGTCCTCGAAGCCCAACTCGGCCTGGTAACGCTGCCGGAAGGAGACGACCTCCTCGTGGCTGCGGCCGATGAAGTTCCACCACATCACGATCTTCTCCTCGAAGGGGACGCCGCCGATCACCAGCAAGCGGGCTCCCTCGGGGCCGGCGAGCAGGGTTGTGCTGGTGCGTCCGGGGGCGCTGTAGGCGACTCCGTGGGCGGGCAGGTCGGCCCCGTCCACCTGCACCGCACCGGTGTCGAGCAGCACCCCGTACTCGAACTCATGGTTCAGCGGGGCGGCCCAGCGGGCCCCGGCCTCGAGCACGATCTCCGCGCCGACGATGGGCATCGGGTAGTCGATCGGGCTGGCCGCGCCCAACCATTCGCCGAGGAACACCCGGGCCACCCCACCGTCGATGGCGGTGTCCTCGGGGCGGAAGTGATCGAACCGGGGGGCGTCGTGTCGGGTGGCCTCCGGTGCGGCCAACCACAGTTGTGCCCCGTGCAGGATGTCGGTGTCGTCGGTGGAGAACTCCGAGTGGGTGACGCCCCGTCCGGCGGTCATCAGGTTGACCTCACCAGGCACCACCCGGGCCGCATTACCGGCCGAATCGAGGTGATCCACCGCGCCGGTGAACAGCCAGGTGACCGTCGACAGGCCGGTGTGCGGATGCCGGGCAACCTGCATGCCACCGGTGTCGGCGACCCGGTCGGGGCCGTAATGGTCGAGGAAGCACCAGGCACCGATCATGCGGACGTCCCGGTGCGGAATGGTGCGCCGCACCGTCATCGCCCGCAGGCCGCCCAGGGGCACATCGCGCGCGGTCAGCACCTGCAGCGGTGCCGGGTCGTCGGTGGCCGAGCACTCGACCTCGTCGGGATTCTTCTCCTGATTGGTCACCAGGCCAGCCTAGGTCGTCGGTCAACCCCCGCACCCGGTGCGCAATGACCGAATCCGCACGCATGGCGGGAGCCGCGACCACTATGGCTGCGAGGCCCCTGCCTGCTCGAGGTTTCAGTCATCGGGCAGCGACCGAACGCAGTGCGAGCAATCATTTTCAGCCGAAACCGTGCTAAACAGAAGACATGGCAACCACTGCATTCAAAGGCAACACCGTCAACACCGTGGGTGACCTTCCGGAGGTCGGTTCGACCGCTCCGGGCATCGCGCTCACCGGTACCGATCTTTCCGATATCACCAGCGAGCAGTACGCGGGCCGCCGCGTGGTGCTGAACATCTTCCCGTCGGTCGACACCGGGGTGTGCGCGACCAGCGTGCGCCGCTTCAACGAACTGGCCGCCGGCCTGGACAACACCACCGTGATCAACGCCTCCCACGACCTGCCGTTCGCGCTGGGCCGGTTCTGCGGTGCCGAGGGCATCGAGGACGTGGTGTCGGGGTCGGGCTTCCGCACCGACTTCGGCTCCGACTTCGGCGTCACCATGACCGATGGCCCGCTGGCCGGGCTGCTGGCCCGTTCGGTGGTCGTGCTGGACGGTGACGGCAAGGTGCTGTACACCGAGCTCGTCCCGGAGATCACCCAGGAACCCGACTACGACGCCGCGATCGCCGCTCTGGCCTGATCGGCTACCCCAGCAACACCAACGCATCGAGGAGCTGGTCGGCGACATGGTCGCTGGCCAGCTCCTTCGGTAACGGCAACCCGGGGGTGGTCAGAAAGAAGGTGCCCATCCCCGCCGCGGCGGCGCCGGCGGCGTCGATCGCCCGGTCGCCGATGGAGAGGCAGGACGCCGGATCCAGACCATGCCGCTCGGCCATCAGCACATACATCTGCGGGTCGGGTTTACGCGCATAACCATCCGGCGCGCAGACCATGTCGTCCACCACCAAGCCGGTGGCCGCCAGCAGATCGGTCGCGCTGTCCCGGTCGCGGTGCGTGACCACCAGATTCAACCCACCGGCGGCGCGCACGGCATCGATGACCTCCCCGGCACCGGGCATCACCGGGGGCGGTTCGCTGCGCCAGAGCTGTTTCAGATCGGCATAGGCGGCGGTGAGTTCTGCGACCGTGACGTCGTAGCGCTCGGCCAGCGTCGACATCGCCCGGGAGGTGGAGGTGCGGGTCAGCCGCGCCACGTCGGCAACGTCGATCCGCACCCCGGTGGCGCCCACCCGTTGGGCGAACAGGGCGTCGATGGCCGGGTAGGTGTCCAGCAGGGTGCCGCCCATGTCCCAGACGACGTTGCGGTAGGTCATCCCCGAATTGTGACAGGTACCTCCCGGGACAGGAGTTCGGTGTCCCCGGCCAGGTCCTCATCGGTCAGCGGGGTCACCGATTCCACGCGCACCATGCGCTGTTCGAGTTTCTCCCCACCGGGGCCCACATACCGGTAGGACTGGTTGCGTCCACGCAGTTCGGCACGCTCGCGCGCACCCCGGGGTGAATCGGCCCGCACCAACAGGAAGTCCTCGTGCCGGCGGGCCACCTCGGCACCGGTCGTCTCGTACAACAGAACGGCAAGGTAGGGCTGATCGGTCATATCCCCATGGTGCTGCCGACGGCGCGGACGAACATCAGGTGTCACCCTGGGATCTCACCGATGAACCGGGCCTGCCGACGGTGCTCTACATTGGGTCGTATGTGTGGGGTGGTGTCGTGACCGAGTTGTTGTCCGCCTCCCCGTTGCTGACCATCATGGTCGTGGTCGCGCTCGGGGCCGCCGCCGGAATGATCCGCTTCGGCCCGCTGCGGTTCGGTGCGGCCGGCGCGCTGTTCGTCGGGCTCGCGATCGGCGCCCTCGACCCGGCCCTGGGGGAGCATCTCGGCCTCGTCCAGACCCTCGGCCTGGCGCTGTTCGTGTACACCGTCGGGTTGGCCGCCGGGCAGACCTTCTTCGCCGATCTGCGCAGTCAGTCCCCGGTGATGCTGCTGGGGGTCGGGGTCGCCGCCGCGGTGGCGGCGGTGGCGGTGTTGTTGGCGCGGGTCTTCGGCCTCGGGGACGGCATGATCACCGGTCTGTTCGCCGGGTCGCTCACCTCGACCCCGGCCCTGTCGGCCGCCACCAGCGCCACCGGCAGCAGTGACGCCGGTGTGGGCTATTCGCTGGGCTACCCGGTGGGGGTGGTGTTGGCGATCATCGCCGTCGCCCTGGTCGTCGGCCGAAACTGGCCGGGCGGGCGCGACAGTGCGGCCCCCGACAGTGAGGGGCTGACGGCCTGTTCGGTGCGGGTCACCACCGACGTGCCGGTGCGTTCGGTGCCCGGATGGGGTGATGAGTCGATCAAGATGTCGTACCTGATCCGCGCCGGCCACACCCGGGTGATCTCACCCGGGGAAGACCTGCAGCCCGACGATCGGGTGCTGGTGGTGGGGGCGCCGGCCGCGGTACAACGGGCGGTGGACTTTCTGGGTGAACGACTCACCGGCCAACTCACCGATGACCGCACCGACGTCGATTTCCGTCGCTTCGTGGTCTCCGACCCGTCGGTGGCCGGCCGTACCGTCGCCCAGTTGAACCTGCCCGGCCGGTTCGGTGGGGTGATCACCCGGGTGCGCCGTGGCGACACCGACCTGCTGGCCCGCGACGACCTCGTCCTGCAGTTGGGTGACCGGGTGCTGGCCGTGGTGCCGCACGACGAGATGGATGCGATCACCGACTACCTGGGTGACTCCGAACGCAAGGTGTCGGAGGTCGACGCGTTGACACTGGGCCTGGGGCTGGCGCTGGGATTGTTGCTGGGCGCGATCACCGTCCCGTTACCCGGTGGGATCGCCTTCTCCCTCGGGGCGGCGGCCGGGCCGCTGATCGTCGGCATGATCCTCGGTGCGGTGCACCGTACCGGGCCGTTGATCTGGCAGATTCCGTTGTCGGCCAACCTGACCCTGCGCCAGTTGGGTCTGCTGCTGTTCCTGGCCACCGTCGGGTTGGCGTCGGGACAGAGCTTCGCCCAGCAGGCTTTCACCGCCGCCGGCCTGCGCGCCGGTCTGGTCGCGGCCATTCTGGTCACCACCGCGGCGGTGCTGTTGTTGGTGGGCGGGCGGCTGCTGGGGCTCAGTGCCCAACGCTCGGCCGGCTCCTTCGCCGGGTTCATCGGGCAACCCGCGATCCTGGCTTTCGCGATCGACAAGGTGGACGACGACCGGATCGAATCCGGCTACGCCAGCCTGTTCGCCCTGGGCATCATCATCAAGATCCTCGCCGTCTATTTGATGGCCGCGGTGCTCTGAACTCTGGCGCGGTCGCCGGTGGGCTGGCAGGCTTGAGCACCATGGAGACAATCAGCATCGAGATGTCCGACGGCACCTGTGACGCCCTGTTGTGGTTGCCCAGCAACCCCCGGCACGCGGTTCTGTGGTGCCCCGACGCCCTCGGCATCAGGCCGGCGAATGTTCGCCAGTGCGAGAAGTTGGCCGAGTGGGGGGTCGCGGTGCTGATGGTCAATCAGTTCTGGCGGTACTACCGTCCGCCGCTGATCGCCGACGGATCATCGGTGGGTGGTGAGGACGACGAGTTCGCCGCGAACGGGATGCGCAACTACAAGCAGTTCGACTTCACCGCCGTCGATCGGGATGCCCCGATCTGGGCGCGGTACCTGACCGAACGGTCCGGGCTCGACACCTTCTCCTACGTGGGGTTCTGCATGGGTGGCCGGGTCGGTGTCCGGGTGGCGGCAGCCACTGGACAGCAGTGCACCCACGTCACCGCCTTCCACCCCGCGGGCCTGATCCAGGACACTCCGGACAGCGAACACCTGATGCTGGATCGGGTGCAGTGCCCGGTGCATTTCTCCTACGCCGACGACGACCCGGGTGCAACCGCCGAGCAGCGGGCCCAGTTCGCCGAGGCAGCGTTGGAAGCCGGGGTGACCCTCACCGATGAACTGCAGGTCGGTGCGCTGCACGGCTTCATGATGGAGGACCGCCCGGTGTACCACCCCGAGGCCGCCGCCCGCGGCTGGGACTACCTGGCCGGCTTGTACCGCGACTGAGCCCGGCTCAGTATCCGGGTGGTCGGGTGGGGTAGCCACCCGGGGGAGCCGGCGGATACCCACTCGGGGGTACGTGCGGCCCGGTGGGTGCCAGCAGCCCGGCCGTCCGAGCATAGGCATTCTGGGCCTTGGTGTCGGCCGCGATCCGGGCCAGGCCCCACAACGCGATCAGGAACCCCACCAGACCGATACCGACCCCGAGCACGTACCCGCCGACCTGCCAGTCCGAGACCGGCTCGGTGTAGACCCGGAACAACTGTGACAGCACCAGCACCACCGGGGCGATGGGTGCGGCGACCACGGTGCTGACCACCAGGGTGGTGGTGCCGGCAGTGGGCAGGCCGCCG
>JAAYAO010000284.1 GCA_012719335.1 Propionibacterium sp.
CGCCGTTGTCACCGCGTTGGACTTCGGGGCGGTCGCCAGATGCACCGTCGCGTGCGCCAGCGTCAGCTGGGCCTCCGGCATGCCGATCAGCGCCACCGTCTGCGCCGCGGCGACCGCCGTCTGCAGCGCCATCGGGTCGGCCATCCCGATGTCCTCGCTGGCCAGGATCACCAGTCGCCGGGCAATGAACCGCGGGTCCTCCCCCGCTTCGATCATCCGGGCCAGGTAATGCAGGGAGGCGTGCACATCGGAGCCGCGCATCGACTTGATGAAGGCGCTGATCACGTCGTAGTGCTGGTCGCCGTCCTTGTCATAGCGCACCGCGGCCCGGTCGACCGCGCGTTCGACCGCGTCGGTGTCGATCACGGTGTGGTGCACCGCCTCGGCCCCGGCGGCGGCCTCCTCCAAGAAGGTCAACGCCCGGCGGGCGTCGCCACCGGCGAAGCGCAGCAGCACGGTGCGGGCCTCGTCGTCGAGGGTGAACGGCTCCCCGTCGGCGGTGCGCAGGCCGCGCTCGTCGGCCAGGGCCCGATCCAGCAGCCGGCTCAGGTCGTCGTCGGTGAGGGGTTGCAGGGTCAGCAGCAGCGATCGGCTGAGCAGGGGTGCGATCACCGAGAAGGAGGGGTTCTCGGTGGTGGCGGCGATCAGGGTGACCAGCCGGTTCTCCACGGCGGGCAGCAGCACGTCCTGCTGGGCCTTGGAGAAGCGGTGCACCTCGTCGACGAAGAGCACCGTGGACGTGCCCCGGGCCAGTTCGTACTTGGCGGTTTCGATCTCGGCCCGGACGTCCTTCACCCCGGCGGTGACCGCGGAGATCTCCACGAAGCGGCGTCCGGTGGCTCGGGAGACCACCGAGGCGATGGTGGTCTTGCCCACCCCGGGCGGGCCCCACAGGAACACCGACATGGGTTGGCCGTCGGCCAGCCGCCGCAGCGGCGAGCCGGGTGTCAGCAGGTGTTGTTGGCCGACGATCTCGTCCAGGGTGCGCGGCCGCAGCCGGACGGCCAGCGGCGCGTCGGCGTGGTGTGCATCCCCCAGGCTGCCGCTGCGCGCGGATGACGCCGGTGACCGGCCACCGGGGCCGCCCACCGGGTTACCGAAGAGATCCTCGTCCATGTCACGGCCACCCTACTCGTCCCGACCGACATCGGTTCCCCACCGCGAGCGCCGGTAGCGCCCGGGCAGTGGGGATGGTTGTCCCGCTCCCGGCGGGACAACCATCCCCGATCCCGTGCGGGCCCAAGCCGGAAGGGGCGTCGATGTCGCGAGGTCAGGCCTCGGCGGGGGCGTCCTTCTTGGGCTGCGGCTTGGCGTCCACCCCGGCCTCCTTGCGCTGCTGGGCGGTGATCGGGGCGGGAGCACCGGTGAGCGGGTCGAAACCGCCGCCGGACTTCGGGAAGGCAATCACGTCGCGGATCGAGTCGGCACCGGCCAGCAGGGCCACGATCCGGTCCCAGCCGAAGGCGATCCCACCGTGCGGCGGGGCCCCGTAGGCGAAGGCGTCGAGCAGGAAGCCGAACTTCTCCTGGGCCTCCTCGGGGCTGATTCCCATGACCGTGAACACGCGCTCCTGGATGTCGCGGCGGTGGATACGGATCGATCCGCCGCCGATCTCGTTGCCGTTCAGCACCAGGTCATAGGCGTACGCCAGGGCGCC
>JAAYAO010000285.1 GCA_012719335.1 Propionibacterium sp.
CGTCGCCCCCCTCATCGCCGGGCCCCTCGGTCGGGTCACCGGACGGCCCGCTGGTCGGCTCACCGGACGGCCCGCTGGTCGGGTCGCCGGAGGGGTCATCGGTGGGGTCGCCGGACGGGTTGTCGGTCGGGTCGCCGGACGGGTCGTCGGTGGGATCGCCCGAGGGGCTCGGCTCCGGCGAGTCGGACGCCCCGGGGCTGGGGGAGGGGTCACCCTGCGGTTCGCCGCAGTTGCCGGCGGCCAGAATCTGCAGCCCTTCCTCGTACCGTTCGGCCGCGGCGCTGTGCTGCTGCTGCCCGGCCAGCACATCGGCCTGACCCTCGATACTGGCCACCAGGTTCAACCGCACCCGGCAGTCGTACCGCTCGGGAGCCCGATCCAGGGCCACGGTGAAGCTCTCCCGGGCGGCGTCGTAATCGCGCAACTGGTACTCCGCGGTGCCCCGGTTGTAAACCGCGATCCACGACTCGAAGACGTTCAGGAAACCCAACTGGGCGAAGCCCGCCCGACTCGACCCATAGTTGCCGTCCTCATAGGCCCGGGTGGCGGCGGCATTGACCCCGACCATCGACAGCGACTTGATCGCGAACACCAGCAGCAACACCAGCACCGGGGCGGCCCGCAACAACCACTGCACACCGCGCTCACTCAGCCATGCCGGGCGTTGGAAGCCCCGACGGGCTCGTCGCCGATCGCCACTCATCGCAACTCCCTTTGCACCTGACGGAAGCGCACCGCCACCAGCCAGGCCTCCCACAGGGCCAGCCCCACCAGCACGGTGGCGAAGATCCAACTCAGGTCGACCCCACTGGTCACCTCACCCCCGGACAGGGCGGCGAAGCCCTGGTCGGGGCCGTCCAGGCCGAGTTCGTCGTCGGGGGACGCCCGGTGCAGGTACTCCCCACCCAGGTCGGTGGCGATCGTGCGCAGCGCGTCCTCGTCGATCCGCGACATCGCGTCCCCGCGTTCCTCGTAGTCGTACACGTAGTCGTCGCGGTCGGCGCTGTGCCGCATTCGGCCACCCGAGCTGGTGCCGTACCCGAGCACCGCGGCGGCATCGATCTTGTCGGCGAGTCCCGAGAAGGAATCCGGGGCCTCGTCGAGGGTCTGTTCCCCGTCCCCGAAGTAGATCAGCATCCGTTGCCGGCCCGGATCGTCCTCGGCGAGTTGATCCAGCAATTCCTCGGTGACCGGCAGCCCGACCGAGATCGAACTACCCGCCCCGTAATACGCATCCATGTACCCCATCGACTCGGCCATCGTCGCGACCGCGGTGGTGTCGGTGGTGGGCGGCAGCTCCACCCGGGCGTCGTTGTCGAAGGTGATCAGGGTGAACCGGGCCCCGGTGTACTCGGTGACGACCTCGCGCACGTCGTGCTGTACCCCGGTCAGCCGGGTGTTGTTGCCGTCGTAATCCTCGGCGGCCATCGAGGTGGTGCGGTCGACCAGCAGAATCACGTCCAGGTTGCTGACCCGGCCGGTCGTGGCGTCCGCGCCGACCACCGGACGCACCGCGATCAGTGCCAGCGCGAGCCCCATGCCAGCTCGTCGCAACCAGGTGCGACGGTCTCCCGAGCGCTTCAGCAGCAGCAGTGCCACCGCGACCGCGGCCAGCCCCAACACCAGGGCGATCCAATCGGGATGGAAGGTCATTGGCGCAACCTCCAAGCCGCCACGAACAATCCGATCAGGCCGAGACCGACCAGCACCAGGCCCGGGGCCCGCTGATCGCTGGCGGTCGCGGTGGGCAGCCCCCGCAGCCGCTGGCGGTCCATCGTTTCGATCGAACCGACGACCTGTTCCACCCCGGTGCGATCGTCCATCGTGTAGGTCAGGCCCCCGGTTCTGGCGACCTGCCGGCGCATCTCACGGGTCTCCTCGCGCATCCGCGGCGCCACCGCATGCACCACGATCTCCTTGTCGACGGCCAGTTCGACCGCCTGCGGCAGGGTGTAGATCGCGTCCCCGTTGACCAGGTTGTCGGTGGCCAGAATGATGGTGCGGGCGCGCGGCTCGTCCGGGCGGTCGAACCGCAACACGCAGGAGGCCAGCCCGTCCCCGATCAGGGACGAACCGTTGCCCTCGTAGGTGCCGCGGGACCAGTTGTAGGAGTAGTCCTCCAGCTCCCGCACCCCGGTTTCCAGTTGCTCGGCGATGAAGGTGTAGTCGTTGGTCAGCGGAAACTTCATCACCGCACTGGAATCCCAGATCACCAGGCCGATGCGTTCCCCGCGCAACTCCCCGGCCAACTCGGCGAACGACTCCATCAGGCCGGCATCGATCTCCTGCATCGAGCCCGACACGTCCAGGCACAGCACCACGTCGCGGTTGTGCTGTTCGGAGTCACCGCCGGCGGCATCGGAGAGCCGGGCCGACAGCAACGAGGCGCCGAGCACCAGCAGCGTCACCGCGATCACCTGCACCAGCATCCAGCGACGGTGGTCGCGGGCCAGTCGGACGAAGCGGGGGGTCCGGCGCATCCGGTCGGTGTTGGCCGCGAGCAGACCGGAGCCGGGTTCGGCCGGCCGGTCGCGCAGCACGAACAGCGCCGACAGGGCCACCACGGCCAGCAGGATCGGGATCAGCATCCACCAGTTCGTCAGTGCCACGACCCCACCAACCTTTCGGCCTCGCCGGCCGATTCGGCCACCGAACGCTGCACCGCGGGGGCGAACTGCGGTGGGTAGAGCACCTCGATCCAGTCGGCGAGGTGCCCGAATCGGGCGTCCCCGGCCAGGGTGGCCTGCACATCGGTCAGCGTCATCCGGTCGACCGGACGGCCGGTCGCGTCGGCCACGAAGGCCCGGACGGTCTGGCTGAGCTCCTGATGGGCCTCGCGTTCACCCAGCTCACCGGCGGCATGTCGCTGTCGGATCGCGGCGATCCGAGCCAGGCATTCGGCCCGGAACTGGTTCGGGTCCGGCGGCGGGGGCGGTGGCGGAGGGGCGGGTGGGCGCACCCGGGTCAGCCACACGATCAACGGTGGCACCCCGAAGAACAACACCAGCGCGAGGATGCCGGAGATCAGCCAGAAAGGTGAGTAGGCCTGCGGGCCGTAAATTTCCAACAGCTCAGTCGTTGCCATGGCGGTGCCTTTCCAGCAACCGGAACAACGTCATGATCACCTGATCCTCACCGGTGATGTGTTCGCCGGCGATGCCGAGCCGCTCCAGGGTGCGACGGCGGCGGGCATGGCGTTCGGCGTCGGCCGCGGCGATCTCGGCGTGCAGCTGGGCGTCGTTGCGCAGGAAGGCCGGAATCGCGTCCCAGGTGTCGGCGTCGATCACCGGGGTCGATTCCAACCCCGGGTCGGTCGGGTCGAGGTCGGCCAGGGTCAGAAAGAGGATCTCGTGTTGCACCCGCAGCAGGCGCAACAACCGTTCGTCCTCTTCGGAGAGATCGACGTCGTCGGTGATGACCACCATGATGGTGCGCCGCCGGATCGCGCGGGTCACGTAATCGAGGCAGCCGGTCAGGTCACCGGCGGCCGAGGTGGGTTCGACCAGGTGCCCCAGCATCCGCTCCAGGGCCAGTTCGGTGGTGGCCGGACGCACCGAATGCACCTCCTCGGCGTCGCCGTAGACCATCCCCACGTAGTCGGAGTGTTTGGTGGCCAGATAGCCCATCACCCCGGCGGCGAAGATCGCGATCTCGTTCTTCGGCGTGCGGTCGGGGCACAGTCCGGCCATCGACCGTCCCCGGCCCACCACCAACAGAATCGTGTGCTTGCGTTCGGCGTGGTACCGCTTCACCAGCAGCTCACCCTTGCGAGCCGAGGCCTTCCAGTCGAGGTCCTTCACATCGTCCCCGGCGACGTACTCGCGCAGGTCCTGGAAGTCCATCGATCGTCCGCTGTGGAAGGACTGATATTCGCCGTCCAGCAGACCGCGCACCTTGCGGTGCGCGTGGATCGCCATCCGGGTCTTGACCTTGGTCAGCAGCGCCATGACATCACGGCGTCGGCACGGCCTGGAAGATCGCGTCGATCACCATCTCGGGCCGGACGCGGTCGGCCAGGGCCTCGAAGGTCAACACCAGACGGTGCCGCAGGATCGAATGGCGCAGGGCCTGGACGTCCTCGGGAATCACGTGCCCGCGTCCATTGATCAGCGCCATCGCCCGCGCGGTGGTCAACATCGCGATCGCCCCGCGCGGGGAGGCGCCGTACTCGACGTAGCGGGCGACCTCCTCACCCATGTACTGGGCCGGGTGCCGGGTGGCGTTGATCAGGGCGACGATGTAGCGCTTGATGGCGGCGTCGACGTACACCCGGGTGGCCATGTCCTGCAGGTTCTCGACATCGCTCGGGCTGACCACCGCATCGATCGAGCGGGAGTCGAGCTCACCGGTTTCGATCCGGTTGAGCACCTCGAACTCCTCCTCCATCGTGGGGTAGTTCACGATCTCCTTGAGCAGGAAGCGGTCCATCTGGGCCTGGGGCAGCACATAGGTGCCCTCTTCCTCGATCGGGTTCTGGGTGGCCAGCACCATGAACGGCTCGGGCAGCCGGTGGGTCTCGCCACCGATCGTGGTCTGCCGCTCCTGCATCGCCTCGAGCATCGCCGACTGGGTCTTGGCGCTCGACCGGTTGATCTCGTCCAGCAGCACGAAGTTGGCATGGACGGGGCCGAGTTGGGTGATGAAGTCGGCGGTGCGCGAATCGAAGACCTGGGTGCCGATGATGTCCGACGGCAGCAGGTCGGGGGTGCACTGAATCCGGTGGAAGGTGGCCTGCACGGTGCTGGCCAGGGTGGACGCGGCCAGGGTCTTCGCCAGACCCGGCACCGACTCCAACAGAATGTGACCCCGGCTGATCAGGGTGACCAGCAGCGCCCGGCTCAGATCGTGCTGACCGACCACCTTGGTGGCGAAACCCTCCCGGATCGCCTGCACGGTGCGGTTGGCCGCGGCCATCTCGTCACTGCTGATCGTGGGACGGGGGGCGCTGGGAGCGGCGAACTGTGCCGGCTCCTGGCCGCGGCGTCCGGTCTGCTGCTGGGGCTGCTGGGGGTAGTGCGCGGGTTGGCCGTAACCCGGTTGGGACGGGTAGCCGGGGCCGACGACTGACTGGTCGGTGGGTATCCGGGTTGTGGGCCGGCGGGGTTGGGACGACCGTAGTCGGGTTGGCCGCCGGGGGCCGAGGGTTGGCTGTAGGGGTGGGACACACGAGCTCCTCGGGCTGCGCACAAGAATCGGACGCCCCATGATAGGCAGCCCGAGGGGCAGGGGTTTACTTCCTTGTGTTCGGGGGCGGCGTCGGTGCCGCGACCGGGGCACATTTCGACCCGGCCACGGTGCGTACCCGACGTCCGAGGCCCG
Organism: Propionibacterium sp.; assembly: GCA_012719335.1. Classification (GTDB taxonomy): domain Bacteria; phylum Actinomycetota; class Actinomycetes; order Propionibacteriales; family Propionibacteriaceae; genus JAAYAO01. Next base: position 5,320 of record JAAYAO010000285.1, read on the forward strand.
GACTGGTTTCGACGGGCTCAACCGACGTCCGGGGTTCGGGCTGAACCGGCGTCCGGGTCGGGTTCAACCGGCGTCCGGTCGGCCTATTCGTCGCGTTCGAGGGCGGCGCCGATTTCGGCGGCGTCGGCGACGATCGCTTCGGGGGTCTGGCCCTCCAGGCCGGCGGCGAGCACGCC
>JAAYAO010000286.1 GCA_012719335.1 Propionibacterium sp.
AACTCACCTTGCTGAACCGCACGGTGATCGGTACCGGGCATCCGGACGCGTTGCGCGACCGGCAACTGTGGATGGACACCTTCGAGGTGTCCGAACACTCACCGCTGCTGCGGCAACTGGGTTTGGTGCCGCAACGGTTGGAGGCCGTATGTTGACGCCCCTCGATTTTCTGGCGGATCTGACCAACCCCATGCTGACCTTTCTGCCGAAGGCCCTGATCGTGTCGGTGTTGGCCGCGATCGTGTGCGGGGTGATCGGCTCGCATGTGGTGCTGCGCGGAATGACCTTCATCGGCGACGCGGTGGCCCACTCGGTGTTTCCGGGCATCGCCGTGGCGTTCGTGCTGCAGGGCTCCCTGGTGGCCGGGGGAGTGGTGGCCGGAGTGGTCACCGCCGTGTTGATCGCCCTGTTCTCCCAGACCCGGCGGTTGGGGGCCGATTCGGTGATCGGGGTGTTCTTCGTCGCCGCCTTCGCCCTCGGCATCGTGGTGATCTCGATGTCCCCGGCCTACGCGGGGTCCTTGACCTCGTTCCTGTTCGGCTCGATCACCGGCATCCCCGATGACGCGGTGCTGTTCTCGGTGGTCATGACGGTGCTCGTGTTGGCGGTGGCCGCGTTTCTGCACAAGGAATTCGTGGCCGTCGGGTTGGACCGCGAGTACGCCCGTGCGTCACGGCTGCCGGTGCTGCTGCTCGACATCGTGCTGTATGTGCTGGTCACCCTGGCCGTGGTGATGAGCATCCGCACGATCGGCAACATTCTGGTGCTGGCCCTGCTGGTGACACCGGCCGCGGCGGCGCGGATGCTGACCGATCGGCTGGTGCCGATGATGCTGGTCGCGGCGGTGATCGGGGCGGCTGGCGCTTTCGTCGGGCTGTACTTGTCGTGGGCCTTGGACGTGCCGACCGGCGGCACGATCGTGCTGGTGTGCACGGTCGCGTTTCTGCTGGCCTGGGCGTTCGGGCCCCGGCACGGCGTGCTGCGCCGTCCGGTGGCCGCGGTCTGAGCCGGCCCTACCGGGGCTCACTGACCCGACCGGTGCGGATCGGGGGTGGCTCGTCAGCCGGGACGGCGGCGCGGGCGGGGTGGCTGGTGCTTGTTGCTCGGATGGATGTCCTCACCGGTCAGGTCGGCGTGCACCGCGTAGCTCGCCAGGGCGGCCGAGAACAGTTCACCGATGATGCCGGTGCCGGCCCGGGTGTGCGCGCCGACGGCGTAGTGCGGGCCGATCCGGGGGCCGGAGAGGGCCTCCCAGGTGCGTGGCGAGGTCCAGGCCGGGCCGGCGGCGGGGTCGGGACGTCCGGTGCCCCACACCCAGGTGGTCGGGGTGGGGGCCGACCAGCCGATCGCCCGCCGGGCATGGTCGACGGTTTCGAAGGCGTCGCCCGCGCCGGTGGCCTCGATCACCGGGGCCACGGCCCAGCCCAGGGCGGCGGCCCGGCGCCGGGCCCGGTCGGCGCTGCGCCACCGGCTCGGCCGGGTCAACGCGGCCCACTGCTGCGGGGTGACCGCGCAGATCACCGCCCGGGCCCGCAGCACCCCCGACGAGGTGGTGACGGTGGTGCCGGAAATGTTCTCGACCGCGGTACCGGTGCGCACGTCCACCCGGCGTTGGGTCAGCCGTTCGGCCAGCAGGTCGAGCAGCACATCGGTCGGTTGGACGGCGCCGTCGGCGTCGGTGAGCTGCCAGCGGCCGAAGATCCGGGCCACGGCCGGCCACACCGCGTGGTGGGCGGGCAGCCGGGTCGGATCCTGACCGCGTTGCCAGGCGACCTGGTGGAGCAGCGCCGCCGGGTGCGGATGCCCCAGCGAGGCGGCCAGGTCGGCGACCGTGGCGGCGCGGCCGAAGCCGGGTGGGGCGAGCCGGGCGGCGGCGGCCCGCCAGGCGCCCGGGTCGGTGTCGCTCTCCAGACCCAGCGGACGCAGTCGCTGCCAGACCGCGCCGAGATCGTCCAGTAACCGGCCCCAGCGTTCGGCCACCACCGACCCCCAGGTGACCGACGCCACCCGGTTCTGTTCGCCCCGGTTGGTCGGCCAATCGATCTCGGTGCCGTCGACGAAGCGGTGTCGCACCGGGGGTGCGGTCGTCCAACTCAGGCCGCGGCCGGTCAGGGTCGCGTCCAGGGCCCGGCCGGATTTGGTGAAAAGATCCCGCCAGACCGCGGGGAGTTCGACCACCGGGGGCAGGCCGGTGCGGGCCCAGGTGCCGCCGGGGGCGGCGCTGCGTTCGAGCAGCACCACCCGGTGGCCGCGGTATGCCAGTCGGACGGCCACGGCCATCCCGGCGGGGGAGCCGCCGACCACCACGATCGGGGACGCGTCGTCGGCGAAGAGCTCCGGTGCGGCCGGCTCCCCGCGGGGTACCCGCTCAGACATCGGGGCCCGCTTCCGGGACGCCCCCGCGGCGCGACCACCATCGTCGGAAGGCGCGCCAGCCCCGCCGCACCCGCGTCATCAGGTGGATCGCCAGCGCCACCCCGGCGATCAGCAGCACCGCCACCACGACCGCGATCACCACCGGGTTGACCACGGTCACCGCCAGGGCGGTGGCGGTGATCACCGCGGTGTCCTCGGCCATCGAGGTGCCGATATTGCTGACCGGTTCGGGGGAGGTGTTCACCGCCAGCCGGATGCTCGCCTTGGTGAGGTGGCTGACCAGGGCGGTGATGCCGCCGACCGAGGCCAGCATGATCGTCCACAGATCACCGTTGGCCCCGGCCAGCAGGGCGCCGATCGTGGCGCCGACCACCGGCCGGATCACGGTGGAGATCGAATCCCACACCGAATCGACGTAGGGAATCTTGTCGGCGAAGAATTCCAGGGCGAACAGCACCCCGGCGATGATCAGCACGTCGAGCCGGGCCAGGGTGTCGGGGATCTCGGCCATCGGGTGGATTCGCTCGATCAGGCCGAGCACCAACACCGTGGCGTAGGCGTTGAGGCCACTGCTCCAGCCGGTGACGAAGCTGAGTGGGAGTAGCTCCACGATCACCCTCCTTGCCGCGAATTCGACCGATTCCGGTCGCCGTCTTGACGAACTGTCGGATGGGCAGCCTATAGTTGCTGGTGTTCGAACAGGTGTTCGTTTCGGTGCCGGGGAAGCCCGATCGCGGAACCCGTTCGAACGTCCGACTGCTCCGGTGCCGGTGGACCTCGACCCCCACCGGCGCCGGGGCTTCGGTGGGTCGAGTGGGTCGAGTTGTGTCCGGTGGTCGTACAGCTTTTCGACGGACAGGCTTTCGGGAAAATGCGCAGGTACAACGAACAGATCCAGGTCGATGCCCGACGGGTGTCGATGCCCTCCACGGCGGTGGCCGCCGGGGTGCCCACCGCGGTACTCACCGGCCCGCCGGTGCGGTTCCGGTGGCGCGGGCACCTGTGGCGGGTCGACGAGATCCACGAACACTGGGTGAGCACCGCCGAATGGTGGGACAGCCCGGCCGCCCGGGCGCTGCGCGGGGAGGAGACGGCCGACGACCGCAACGCCCCCGACCCCGATCTGCATGATTCCCGCGAAACCTGGCGGGTCAGCGCGGTCGGGGAGGAAACCCGCCGCGGCCTGTCCTGCGACCTGGTGCATGTCGGGGGCCGTTGGTTTCTCGACACCCTGGTGGACTGACCGATGGCCACCGACCCCTTCGTCCACCTGCGGGTGGCTTCGGGCTATTCGATGATGTACGGCGCCAACCAGCCCGACGAGCTGGTGGCGGCCGCCGCCGGGTACGGCATGGACGCGCTGGCCCTGACCGACCGGGACGGGCTGTCGGGTGCGGTGCGGTTCGTGCAGGCCTGCACGACGGCCGGTATCCACCCGATCGTCGGGGTCGACCTGGCCGTGTTGCCCCTGGACGGGCTGCCGACCGCCGGTCGTGGCCGGCGCACCCCGGCCCGCGGGGGCACCGAGCGGGATCCGCGGTTGCCGCGGCTCACCGTGCTGGCCCGCCCCGACGGGGGTTGGGCGGCGCTGTGCCGGCTGATCAGCGCGGTGCACGCCGCCGGTGAACGGGCCACCCCGATCGCCACCACCGACCTGATCTGCGATCACGCCGCCGGCGGTGACCTGGTGGTGCTGGCCGGGGCGGATGCCGAGATCGGCCGGGCGATCGCCCGCAAAGACCGGTCGGCCGCGGTGCGCTGGCTCACCGAATGGCGTCGCCGACTGCCCCCGGGTGGCTTCGTGATCGGGGTGGAACATCACCTGCGGGCCGGGCATGGGCCCGGGTCGGGCTCCTTCGCGGCCCGGCTGCAGTCGCTGGCCGAGGCCGAGGGGGTGCCCAGCGTGCTGAGCAATGCGGTGCGGATGACCACCCCCGACCGGGCCCCGGTGCTCGACATCCTGGACGCCTCCCGCCGGCTGGTGCCGTTGGCCGGGCACAACGTCGACCGCAGCACCGCCGAATGCTGGCTGAAACCGGGCGTGGCGATGCACCTGGTCGCCGACGACCTGGCTCGGCGCGGGGGCGGGGACGCCGGTGCGTTGCTGGCCCGCACCCGGGCGCTGGCCGAGACGTGCCGCCTGGACGCGGCGGCCGACCTGGGCATCGGCATCGTGCACCTGCCCGAACTCGGCGCCGGCCGGGCCGGCGACAACGGCACCCTGCCCGGCACTGCAACCGGTACCGCAGCCGCCGCCGATGCCGCCGCCACCCTGCTGCACCGCTGCCGGGCCGGCATCCCGCGACGCTGGGCGAACCCACCGGCCGAGGTGGCCGACCGGTTGGCCGAGGAGTTGGCCGTGGTGGCCCGGCACGGTTTCGAAACCTACTTTCTGACCGTGGCCGACATCGTCGACTCGATCCGGGCCCGGGGGGTGCGCTGCGCGGCCCGCGGGTCGGGGGCCGGCAGCCTGATCAACTACCTGTTGGGGATTTCCGGGGTCGACCCGATCGAACACGACCTGGTGTTCGAACGGTTCCTGTCCCCGTTGCGGCACGAGTTGCCCGACATCGACCTGGATGTGGAGTCGGCCCGCCGTCCGGAGATCTACGACATGATCATCGACGACTACGGCACCGACCGGGTGGCCTGCGTGGCGATGGTGGAAACCTACCGGGTGCGGCATGCGGTGCGCGACGTCGGGGCCGCGCTCAGCCTGCCCCCGGCCGAGGTGGACGCGATCGCCAAGGCCTTCCCGCACCTGCGGGCGTCCCGGGCCCGGTCGGCCCTGGCCGAGCTGCCCGAACTGCGGGCCGCGGGCCTGGCCGACAGCCGGCTCGAGCTGTTCTTCCGGCTGGTCGAGGGGTTGGACGGGTTGCCCCGGCACCTGGCCCTGCACCCCTGCGGCATCGTGCTGTCCGACCGCACCCTGCTGGACCGCACCCCGGTACAGAACAGTCACCAGAACTACCCGCTGAGCCAATTCGACAAGGACGACGTGGAGGCGATGGGTCTGCTGAAGCTGGACGTGCTGGGCATCCGGATGCAGTCGGCGATGGCCCACGCGGTGGCCGAGATCGACCGCACCTGCGACGAACGGATCGACCTGGACGCGTTGCCCCACGACGACGAGGCCACCTTCGAGTTGGTGCGCAGCACCGAAACCCTGGGCTGCTTCCAGATCGAATCACCGGGGCAACGCGAACTGATCGGCAAGTTCGCCCCCGAAACCTTCGCCGACCTGATCATCGACATCTCGCTGTTTCGGCCCGGGCCGGTGAAATCCGACATGGTGCGGCCCTTCCTGGAGGCCCGCCAGGGCTGGGCCGAGGCCCACTACCTGCACCCCGACCTGCGCGAGGTGCTCGCCGAAACCTTCGGGGTGGTGGTCTTCCACGAACAGGTGATGCGGATCATCGCGACCGTCGCGGGCTGCTCGGTGGCGGTCGGTGACGCCGCCCGCCGCAAACTCGGCACCCCCGAGGGGCAGGAAGAAGTGCGCACCTGGTTCGTCGACCGGGCCCGGCAGCGTGATTACCCCGAGGAGGTGATCACCCGGGTGTGGCAGGTGCTGGCCGCCTTCGGGTCGTTCGGGTTCTGCAAGGCACACGCCGCGGCTTTCGCCCTGCCCACCTACCAGTCGGCCTGGCTGAAGGCGCACTACCCGGCCCATTTCCTGGCCGGGGTGCTCACCCACGACCCGGGCATGTACCCCAAGCGCCTGCTGTTGGAGGAGGCCCGGCGCCGCGGGGTGCGGGTGCTGGGACCGGACGTGAACGCCAGCGACGACAGGTACCGGGCCGAAGCGCTGCCCGACGGGGGCTGGGGATTGCGGGTCGGGTTGGCCGACCTGCTCGGGATCGACAGCGAGGAACTGGCCCGGATCGTCGCCGGTCAACCCTTCGATTCGCTGACCGATTTCTGGCGCCGGGCCCGGCCCGACCAACCCACCGCCGAACGGCTGGTGGTGGCCGGCGCCTTCGACGAGCTGTACGGCATCAACATCGCCCGGGTGCCGGGGCGACGCAACCGGCGGGATCTGATGTTGGCGGTCGCCGACCTGCACCGGGCCGACCGGGCGCACCGCAAGGCCGGACACGGGCCGGGGCAACCGTCCCTGGAGTTGGCCGGGGCGGCGGTCACCGACCCGATGGGGTTCCCCACCGACGTGCCGCTGTCGGGGTTGCCGGAGATGTCCGACACCGACCGGGTGCGGGCCGAGTTGGACGTCCTCGGCCTCGACATCAGCCGGCATGTGGTCGACTTCCACCGGCCGATGCTGGACGCGATCGGGGTGACCCGGGCCGCCGACCTGCTGCGGCAACGCAACCAGTCGGAGGTGCTGGTCGCCGGGGTGAAGGTCGCCACCCAGACCCCGCCGGTGCGTTCGGGGCAGCGGGTGGTCTTCCTGACCCTGGACGACGCCTCCGGCCCGGCCGATGCGGCGTTCTTCGCCAACGCCGCCGACTGGGTGGGCACGGTGTTCGCCGGCTGGTTGCTGCTGGTGCGCGGGGTGGTGCGCCGCAGCGGGCCACGCGGTATCTCGCTGCGTGCCACCGGCTGTTGGGATCTGCCCGCCCTGGACGCGATCTGGCGCGAAACCCTGCGCACCGGCACCCGGGCGGACGCGGCGGCGGCGGTGCGGGCGGTGCTCGAGGGGCCCGCCCCCGGTGCCGGGGAGGGCGACGGCGGGCCGGGGGTGAACCGGGTGCTGGTGCATGCCAGCGGATTCACCCAGTCGGCCTACGCCGATGTGCGCACCGCCGGATCGGTCGAACCACGACGCAACCTGTGGCACGCCAGCCCGGGCAGTTCGGGGCCGACCGCCGGCGGTGGATCCGGGATGCGAACGACGGGAAGGGGATGGTGATGACCGGGGAGGTCGTGCAGGTGGAGATGACAGCGGATAGTCTCGGGGGCATGGGTGAGTCACGGGCGCCGCGATCGGTCAGCAGAACAGTGCTGGTTGAGCGGCTGGTCGCGCAGTTGACGCAATGGCAACGCGACACCGGACGCACCGAACCGCCCCGGGTGATCGACCTGGGTGGCGGCACCGGCGGGTTGGCCGTCGCGCTGGCCGAACACGGCTACTCGGTGACCGTGGTCGCCCCCAGCCCCAACGCCCTGGCCGCCCTGCAACGGCGCGCCGCCGAGTACGGCTGGGCCGACCGGATCGACGGGGTGCAGGGCGATGCCGCCGACCTGGTGGCGTTGTTCGGGGCCGGCAGCGTGGACGTGATCGCCTGCCATCAGGTGCTGGAGTTGCTGGACAACCCGGCCGTCGCCCTGTCGGCGATCGCCGAAACCCTCACCCCCGGTGGTGCCTTCAGCCTGGCGGTGGGGCAGCGGTATTCGGCGATGATGGTGCGGGCCCTGGCCGGTGACCTGACCGAGGCCCTGGAAATCTGGCGCGACGACAGCCGCTTCGATCCCGAACGCCTCCGGAAACTCGTGACCGGGGCCGGGCTGACCATCGAGGCGGTGCACAGCATCGGCGTGGTGTCGGCGGCGGTGTCGGAGGAGAACCTGGCCCCGTCCTCGATCGCGGCCCTGCGCGACCTGGAATGGGCGGTGGGTGACGACCCGTCCCTGGTGGCGGCCGCCCCCGCGGTGCACCTGTTCGGTACCCGTCCCGACTGACCGGCGGGCCGCGACGTGCGCACCATTGCCCACGTCGACATGGACGCCTTCTTCGCGTCGGTGGAACTGCGCCGCCGCCCCGAGCTGAGAGATCGGCCGATGGTGGTGGGCGGTGCCACCCGTGGAGTCGTCCTGTCGGCGACCTATCCGGCCCGCAGCACCGGCATCCGCTCCGGGATGCCGATGACCCGGGCCCGTCGACTCTGCCCCGACCTGATCGTGGTGCCACCCGACCACGACGCTTATGCGGCCGCCTCGGAACAGGTCTTCGCGGTGCTGGAAACCTTCACCGCGGTGGTGGAGATCGCCTCGGTCGACGAGGCCTACTGCGACCTGTCCCGGCTGGGCCGGCAACCGGCCACCGTCACCGGCGAACTGATCCGGGCCCGGATCGCCGACGAACTGCACCTGCCCTGCTCGGTGGGGATCGGGCCGAACCGGTTCGTCGCGAAGGTCGCCTCACAGGAGGCCAAACCCGACGGCCTGCTGGAGGTGCCGGCCGACCGGGTGGTCGACTTTCTGCACCCGCTGCCGGTGGGTGCGCTGTGGGGGGTGGGGGAGGCCACCGCCGGACGGTTGGAGGCCCTCGGTCTGCACACCGTCGCCGAGATCGCGCACACCCCGAAGGACACCCTGCAACGCGCCTTCGGGCCGCACCTGGGGGCGAAGCTGCACCGGTTGGCGTGGGGTGAGGATTCCCAACCGGTGGTCGGCCGGGTGCGCGAACGCAGCATCGGCTCCCAGGAGACCTTCGGTACCGACACCGACGACCCGGTGCTGATCAAACGCGAACTGTTGCGGATGTCGGCCAGAACCGCCCGGCGGATGCGGCGGGCCCGGCTGGTCGGCCGGTCGGTGACCCTGTCCTTGCGGATGGCCGATTTCACCGAACTGACCCGGTCGGTGACCCTGCGCACCGCCACCGACAGCACCGATGAGATCTACGCCCACGCGGTGCAGGTGTACGACCGGCTCGGCCTGCAACGGATCCGGCTCCGACGGGTCGGGGTGCGGGTGGAACATCTCACCGAGGCCACCGAAACCGCCTGGCAACCCGACCTGCTCACCCCCGAACGGGGCTGGCGGGAGGCCGAACGGGCGGTGGACGCCCTGGTCGAACGGTTCGGGCCGCACGCGGTGCAACGTGCCGTGCTCACCCGACGCTGAGGCGGCGCGGTTCACCCTTTCGGGGGTGCGGCGCGGCGTGTCGTGGGCCCGTCCCCGGGTACCGCTACCATTCGACACCTTCGACGACCTAGACTTGGGCTCATCCGGTCGGGAACCCAGCTCACCGTCCGAATCGTTGACCCAGCAAGACCACCCCCCGAGCCGAATGAGAACCGCGGAGGTACCGGTGCCCCTCTCCGAAGAAGAGAAGCGACTCCTCGCCCAGATGGAGGCCGCGCTGGCTGCCGATGATCCGAAGCTGGCCGAGAATCTTCGGGGCACCACCCGCCGCAAGGTGAGCCGACGCACCGCCGGGCTGGCCGGCATCGGCTTCTTCGTCGGATTGGCCGCCCTGGTCGGTGGGCTGCAGTTGCATCCGGCGATCAGCATCGTCGGTTTCCTGTTGATGCTCGCCGGAGCCGTGGTCGCGGTCAGCGCCTGGCGCAATGTCGACCCGAGCGCCCCCGCGGCCCCCGATGAGCCCCGCCCGGCTCGTTCCCCCGGCGGCGCCGGTGCGGACGAAACCTTCATGAACCGGATGGAAGAACGCTGGCGTCGCCGCCAGGACCCCGACAACCACTGATTCCGGCCCACGTCGATCGAACAGACCCGAAGTCACGTCGGCTGAGGAGGCCCGCAGGGCGGGTTTGGTCACGTCGGTTGAGGAGGCCCGTAGGGCCGTCTCGAAACCAGTGACCTGGTGAAGACTCACGGGGTTTCGACTCGGGTGCTGCGCGCCCGGCTCAACCGGCGTATGGGGGTGGAAAACTCACGGGGTTTCGACTCGGGCGCTGCGCGCCCGGTTCAACCGGCGTATGGGCGTGGAAAGCTCGCGGGGTTTCGACGCGGGCGCTGTGCGCCCGGCACAACCAGCGCGGGGGTACCGGCGTAGGGGCCGGCTCACAGGTCCATGTCGGCGTAGGAAAGCGGGTCCTCGATGGGTTCCAGGTGGGTGGTGACCCGCAGGCCGGGGAACTCGGTCTCGAGGATGTTCTCCAGTTCGGTGATCACGTCGTGGCCGCGTTTCACCGTCCAGTCGCCGGGCACCAGGATGTGCACCTCCATGAACCGGCGGTGTCCGGCTTCGCGGGTGCGCATCGCGTGGAACAGCACCTCGCGGCCATCGATGAATCGGGCCAGCGCGGCCCGGATCCGGTCGTTCTCCTCCTTGGGCAGGGACACGTCCATCAAGCCCGCCGACGACTCGGAGACCAGCCGCCACCCGGTCCACATGATGTTCACCCCCACCACCAGCGCCACGATCGGGTCGAAGATGATCCACCCGGTCAGGTGCACCAGGCCGATCCCGGCCAGCACCCCCACCGAGGTGACCACGTCGGTCATCAGGTGTTTGCCGTCGGCGGTCAGGGTCATCGACCGGTGCCGTCGACCGGCCCGGATCAACACCAGCCCGACCGCCCCGTTGATCACCGAGGCGACCACCGACACGCCCAGCCCGAAGCCCAGGTTCTCCAGCGGTTGCGGGTCGATCAACCGCTGGACGGCGGTCACCACGATCACCCCGGCGGCGGCGAAGATCAACATTCCCTCGATCGCCCCGGAGAAGTACTCCGCCTTGGTGTGACCCCAGTGATGGTTCTTGTCGGGGCCCTTGGCGGCGATCTTCAACACGATCAGCGCGACCACCGCCGCAGCCAGGTTCACCACCGATTCGGCGGCGTCCGACAACAGACCCACCGAACCGGTGATCCACCAGGCGAAACCCTTCAACCCGATCGTGACGATCGCCGCCGCGATCGACAGCCAGGCGAACCTGGTCAGATCACGGGTCCGCTCAGCCACGGTTGCCCCGGCCGGGCAGAGACCCCCGCAACTCGTTGAAGAACGACCGCGGCCACCACTTCGCGACGAACCGGGCGTCCCATTCCTCCTGTGCGCCCATCGAGGCGGTCACCGTGTCGACCAGGTCGGCCACCCCGTCGGCCGACTCCGGTGTCGGGCCGAACCGGGCCCGTTCCACCAGACGCGCCAGCCGGGTCAGGGCGTTGCGGCCCTCGACATCCAGCCCGGCGCCCAGGGTGTTCGCGGTGGCCCGTGGGGTGCCGTCCGGCCAGGGGTGGCCCAGGTCGACCACGGTGGCCCGAATCTCGGCCCAGGCCGCCTCGACCTGTTCCACCGGGTCGTCCACCGGTGCCAGTCGTGCTGCCCGGCCGCGACGACGCAACAGCCCCGGTAGTAGGGCCAGGCCGGTCAACACCAGCACCACGCCCACCACCAACAGGATGCGCTGCCAGGCGATGGAGCCGCCGGCCTCGCCGTCGTCGTCCGGGGTGGTGGTCTGTTCCTCCGAGGGTTCGGTGCTGGGCTCGACGCTCGGCTCGACCGACGGGTCGGCGGACGGATCCTGGGTCGGCGGGGGCGGATCCTGCGGGTCGTCGCCGGGGTCCTCGCCCTCCACCGTCCACGGCGGCGGGCTGCCGGCCTGAATCGCCGGGGTCGGCTCGAAGCGCACCCAGCCCTCGCCCTCGAAGTACAGCTCGGGCCAGGCGTGCATGTCGTGCAGCGACACCTCCCAGGTGCCGTCGGCATTGCGTTCCCCGGGCAGGAAACCGACGCTCACCCGCGACGGGATGCCGACGATCCGGGCCATCAGCGCCATCGACCCGGCGAACTGCTCGCAGTAGCCCCGCCGGTCGTTGAGCAGGAAGTTCTCCAACGCCTGGTAGCCGGTGCCCGGCTGCGGGTCGAGGGAGTAGGTGAAATCGGGGCCGCGCAGGAAGGCCTGGATCGCCGCGGCCTTCAGGGCCGGGGAATCCGCGTCCTTGGTCACCTCGACGGTCAGATCGATGATCTCCGGGGGCAGATCCGGGGGCAGTGCCGCGGTGTGTTCGATGTCCTCGGGACGCCCCGGCGGGGCGGCCGACAACCGGGCCCCGTCGGGCAGGATGTCGACCGACTCGGCGGTGTAGGTCATATTGCGCAGGGCTTCGCTGCGATCGACGCCGGTGGCCAGCACCACCAGGGAGATCGGGTCGTAGGCCCAGTCGCCCTCGGCGTCGAAGCTGCGCGGCGAGTACGGCAACGGCAGGTATTCGGAACGGAAGTCACCCACCGAGATGGTGGTGCTGCGCTCCACCTCCGAGGGGCTGGTCAGGCCCGGCGGCGGGGGCAGGTCGCTGGAGGTCTGCAACTGCATCGGCACGATCTGCCAACCCCGGGAGTCGAACATCGGCAGGGACGCCATCCGCAGGTAGGCGCCACTGTCCTGATCGGTGGTGTAGGTCATCACCACCCGGTCCTCCGGACGGCTCAGGTTCCGGCGCAGGTCCAGGGTCGGGTCGGTCAACTGCAACGGGCCGTCCGAACCGCTCGGACGGGTGAACCCCCAGCCCATCTGGCTGGGCAGCGGCATCACCGTGCCGACCAGCAGGGTCAGGGCCAGGGTCGGCACCGCCACCACCAACGCCATCCGGCCCGCCGACACCGCCAACCCGCCGCGCCGCCGGCGGCGTCCGATCAGGTGCCGGGGCCAGCGTTCGGCGGAGGTGAGGGAGTCGACGAAGAGGATGCCGAGGTAGCCCAACGCCAGCAGCACCAGGTACCAGCCGGAGATGTCCTCGGTCAGGCCCAGGGCCGGAATCAGGTACAGCGACAGCATCGGGATGATGCTCCACGCGGGCCGGTCGATGCCCGACACCAACAGGTCGGTGAGAATCGCCACCAACCCGATCGCGGTGACGAAGAGCAGCTTCACCCCGGGATGGGGGGAGAGCGGTGCGACCTGGGTCTGGATGTGTTCCACCGCCCCGGCATAGAGCTGGCTGATCTGGGTCCACCAGCCACCGTCGTCGCCCAGCGACATGGCGATGCCGAAGAGGTAGACCAGCACGATCAGAAGCTGGGCACCGAAAACCATCCCGTTGTTCATCCGCAGCCGGCGCAGCAGCGCGCCGATGCCACCCACCAGCACCACCAGCACCGCGGCCAGCGGCAGGAAGGACATGTCGGTGGTCAACGGTTTCAGCGACAGCCCGGCCAGGAAGACCGCGACGACGGTCGCGATGGCGTTGCGATCGGAGGCTCGAATCACGCGTGGACACCCCCCATGTGCGACAGCTCTTCCCAGGCCCGGATCACCGTGGTGCCGTTGGACACCTCGGCCACCCGCCACAGTTTGTCGCGCAGAATCCGGATCGCCATCTCGTGATCGTCGCGTTCCTCGGCCGAGGCCCGCTCACCGCGGGTCACCCAGGTGTCCACGTCGAGCACCAGGGCCAGGGCCTGGGAGCGGTTGCGTTGACACTGCAGCAGTTGTTCGGCGTCCCGGCTGCTGAGTCGTCCGGCGACCACCACCAGCACCTGCCCGTCGGTGTTCTGCCCGGCGGAGTTGATCACGGTGCGGAAGTCCTCCGAATCGTCGGAGGTGATGTCGGTCAGCGCGTAGAGCAGGTTGGTGCCGGCGGCGACCCGACTCTCGGAGTCGGCCGCCGAACCGCTCAACGGCCCGGACGAGCCGTACATGTTGACCGCGAAGCCCTCTTTGAGAAAGTGCAGCCCGATCGAGGCGGCCGCCGACACCGCCCATTCGAAGGACGAGTTCTCGCCCCGGCCGGCGTGGGCGCTGCTGCGGGTGTCCAGCACCACCGACAGGCTCGGGTCCCAGGCCTGTTCCTCCCGGCGCACCATCAGCTCCCCGCGGCGGGCGGTGGAGCGCCAGTGCACCCGGCGGACGTCGTCACCGTCGCGGTATTCGCGCACCAGGATGTCCTCCTGGCCCGACACCCCGACCCGGCGGGGCCGGGATTCACCGGAGGGGCCACCGCCGCCGACATTGCTCATCGAGGGCAGCGGCCAGATCCGTGGGGTGACCAGCACTTCGGAGGTGGCCTGGAAGGACCGGTCCAGTTGCGCGATGCCGAAGGGGTCGGAGGTACGCACCATCAGCGGCCCGGTGACGTGCCGGCCGCGGGCGCGTCCGGTCAGTTCGTAGCGCACCTCGCGGTGCCAGGCGGCCGACACGTTCTGCACGGTGAACCGTGGCCGGCGGCCGAGTTCGGGCGGCACATGGTCCTCGAAGCGCAACACCCCGGCCGGCAGGCGGCCCTCCCGGTCGAGGGTGAGCCGGGCCTCCACGGTTTCGCCGATCGCCACCTGGTTGGGTTGCACCTCGCGTTCGCAGGACAATCGCAGGCGGGTGCGGGTGACCAGCAGCGAGGCCACCAACGGCAGCACCAACAGCACCAGGCCCAGAAAGAGGATGTCCCGGTGCCCGAGCAGGGCGGCCATGGCGGACACGG